>DASTVC010000118.1:0-10797 GCA_035759295.1 Longimicrobium sp.
GCCGCGGTAGCCCTGCACGGCGGGACGGGGGTGGTCGGTGGGAAGCTCCAGCACCGCGGGCGCGCCCGCCAGCCGCTCCTTCCACCACGCCAGCTGCCGCTCCAGCGCCTCGCCGCGCAGCTGGCCGCGCTGCCACGCGGCGAAGTCGGCGTACTGCACCGCCAGCTCCGGCAGCGGCGACGCGCGTCCCTCGCGGAAGGCGGCGTAGAGCGCGGAAAGCTCGCGGAACATCACGCTCAGGCTCCACCCGTCGCTCACCACGTGGTGCAGGTTCAGCAGCAGCGCGTGCTCTTCGTCCTCCATCCGCAGCAGCCGGGCGCGGAACAGCGGCCCCGCGGCCAGGTCGAAGGGGCGCGCCGCGTCTTCCGTCGCCAGGCGCCGGGCTTCCGCCTCGCGCTCGCCGGCGGGGAGCGCGGACAGGTCCTCAACCGAAAGCGTGAAGCCGGCGAAGGGCGCGATCACCTGCACGGGGACGTTGTCCGCCTCGGCGAAGACGGTGCGCAGCGACTCGTGGCGGCGGACGATCTCGCCCAGCGCGCGCTCCAGCGCCGGCGCGTCAAGCGGGCCGGACAGGCGCAGCGCGGCGGGAACGTTGTAGAACGCGCTCCCCGGCTGCAGCTGGTCCAGGAACCAGAGCCGCTCCTGCGCAAAGGAAAGCGGAAGCGGGCCATCCCGGTCCACCTGGACGACGGGGGGAAGATGCAGGGCGCCGCCGTCGCGCAGCGCCTGCACCGCCACGGCCAGCTCGGCCACGGTGGGCGCCTCGAACAGCGCGCGCACGGGGAGCTCCACCCCCAGCGCGGCGCGGGCGCGCGAAACCACGCGCATGGCCAGCAGCGAGTGCCCGCCCAGCTCGAAGAAGCTGTCGCGCACCCCCACGCGGTCCCGGTCCAGCACCTGGGCCCAGATCCCCGCCAGCACCTCTTCCAGCGGCGTGCGCGGGGCCGTGAAGCCGTCGTCCTCGCCCGCCACGGGCGCGGGGGCCGGGAGCGCCCTGCGGTCCACCTTGCCGTTGGCCGAGAGCGGCAGCCGGTCCAGCGTGACGAACACGCCCGGCACCATGTACTCCGGCAGGGTGCGGCGCAGGTGGTCGCGCAGCGCCTCGTGCTCCGCGCCGCCGACGACGTATCCCACCAGCCGCTTGTGCCCCGGCGCGTCCTCGCGCGCCGCCACCACGCACCGCTCCACCCCCGCGTGCCGGCGCAGCGCCGCCTCGATCTCGCCCAGCTCGATGCGGAAGCCGCGGATCTTCACCTGCACGTCCAGCCGGCCGATGAGCTCCAGGGTGCCGTCCGCCCGCCAGCGCGCCAGGTCGCCCGTGCGGTACATCCGCGCGCCGGGGGTCCAGAACGGGTCGGGGAGAAAGCGCTCGGAGGTAAGGCCGGCGCGGCCGGTGTAGCCGCGCGCCAGCCCCACGCCGCCCAGGTACAGCTCCCCCGCCCCGCCGACGGGGACAGGGCGCAGCCGCTCATCCAGCACGTAGGCGCGCTGGTTGGCCATCGGCACCCCGTACGGGATGCTCTTCCACGCCGGATCGGTCTGGCGGACGGGAAAGATGATGGAGTGGATGGAAGCCTCCGTGGCGCCGCCCATGACCACGACGTCCATGCCCGGCGCGTGCGCGCGGACGCGGTCCGGCAGCGGCACCGGCACCCAGTCGCCGCCCAGGAAAGCCAGGCGCAGCGCGGGGGGTGCGTCGTGCGGATGCTCGTCCAGGTGGTCGGCCAGCATCCCCAGCAGCGCGGGCGCGGAGTTCCAGATGGATACGCGGTGGCGGCGCATGAGCGCGGCCCAGCGCGCGGGCTCGCGCAGCTCGTTGGGGCGGGGGATGACGACGGCGCCGCCGGCGGCCAGGATCCCCAGCGTCTCGTAGACGCTCATGTCGAAGCTGAGCGACGACAGCAGCAGCACGCGGTCGTCCGGCCCCACGCCCCAGCCGCCGTTCAGGTCCGCCAGGTTGTTGACCACGCCGCGGTGCGCCAGCGCGATCCCCTTGGGCGCGCCGGTGCTGCCGGAGGTGAAGATGACGTACGCCAGGTTCGCCGGCTGCGCGAGGGGAGCGGGGCGCTCCGCGCTCTCCGCCTCGATCGCCGCGGCGGCGCCGTCCACGCACACCGTCCGCGCGGCCGTGCCGGCCGGGAGCACGGGGAGCAGCGCATCCTGCGTCAGCACGACGGAGGCGGACGCGGAGGCGAGCATGCTCGCCAGCCGCTCGGCCGGGTACTCGGGGTCCAGCGGCACGTAGGCGCCGCCGGCCTTGAGCACGGCCAGCATGGCGACGACCACCTCCGGCCCCCGTTCCAGGCAGATGGCCACGCGGCTCTCCGGCGCCACGCCCAGCCGGCGCAGGTGGCGCGCCAGGCGGTTGGCCCGCGCCTCAAGCTCCCCGTAGGTGAGCGACGCGTCGCCGCACGCCACGGCCACGGCGTTCGGCGCCCGGCCGGCGTGGTCCTCGAACAGCTGGTGCAGGCAGCGGCCGGCGGGGAACGGGGCCTCGGTGCGGTTCCACGCGTCCACGACGCGCGCGCGCTCGGCCTCGTCCATCAGCTCCAGCTCTGCCAGCCGCGTCCGGGGCGCATCCACCAGCTGGCGCAGCACGCGGCGCACCTGGCCCAGCATCCGCTCCACGGTGGCGGGATCGAACAGGTCGGCGTTGAACAGGCAGACCAGGTCGATCTCCCCGCCCCGGTCCACCGTGTCGATGGTCAGGTCGAACTTGGCGTAGCGGCCGTCGGAGCCGCGCAGGGCGCCGCGCTCCGCGTCATCCAGCGCCGCCGGCCCCTCGCCGCCGCCCGCGGCGCCCAGGGGCTCCAGGTTGAAGACCAGGGAGATGAGCGGCGGGTGGCCGGGGCCGGTGGGAAGGCGCAGCCGGTCCTGCAGCCGGGTGTAGGCGAACACCTCGTCCTCGAACGCGTCCAGCAGCGAGCCGCGCACGGTCTTGAGGAACGCGAGCAGCTCCCCGTCCGCGGCCGCGCGGCTGCGGATGGGGAGCACGTCGGCGCAGTCGCCCACCAGCGAGCCGGCGCCGGGAAAGGGGCGCCCCGCGGAGGGAATGCCGGCCACCACGTCGTCCTGGCCGGCCATGCGGTGCGCGGCGGCCAGCACCCCGGCGAACAGGGTGGTGAACAGCGTGCACCCCTCCCGCCGCCCCAGCTCGCGCAGCGACTGCGCGAGAGACGCGTCCAGCGTCAGCGACTGCGTCCCCGCCGGGCTGGCGGGAAAGCGGGGGCGCGGGCGGTCGGAGGGGAGCACCAGCGGCGCCACCCCGTCGAAGCGCGCCAGCCACGCCGCCTCGCGCGGCGCCTGCCCGTCCGCGTGCGCCGCCAGCAGGGCGGCGTACTCGCTGAACTGCATGGCCGCCTCCAGGCGCGGCGCGCGGCCCGCCCGGCGCTCGCGGTACGCCGTCCACAGGTCGCGCTTGAGCAGCGGGCCGGAAAAGCCGTCCGCCACCAGGTGGTGCACGATCAGCTGCACCACCTGCCGGTCCGCGCCGCGCGGGTGCACGTGCACGCGGAACGGCGGGCCGGCCCGCAGGTCGAACACCTCGCGGGCCGCGGCCTGGTACGCCGCCGCGAACCGGTCCTCGTCCCCGGCGTCCGTGATCCGCAGCGGCACGGGGAGCTCCGGGTGGACGCGCTGCCACTCGCCGTCCTCGGCGAACACCATCCGCAACGCCTCGTGGTGGCCCATCAGGTCCTGCACGGCGGCGTGCATGGCCGCGCGGTCCAGCGGCCCGTTCACGGCAAAGACGATCTGCTCGTTGTAGGCGCGCGAGGCGTCGTCCCCCAGCTGCGCGTGCACCCAGATCTGCCGCTGGGCCGCGGTGAGCGGAAACGAGGGCGACGTCCCCCCGTCCGCCGGGGGCGCGGAGGGCGGATACAGCTTCAGGTCCACCGGCACCACGGGGGAGCCGCCGGAACCGCCGGAACCGCCGAATCCGCCCGGTCCGCCCGATCCGCCGGGTCCGCCGGAGGGGGGCGTGCCGCCGCCGGGGCGGTCGGGGAGAAAGCCGCCCTCGCGCAGGGCGCGCAGGCTGTCGCGCAGCGCCGCCACCAGCCGGTCGCAGTCTTCGTCGGTATGGGCGGTGGAGAGGAAGCAGGCGCGTCCCTCCCAGATGTAGATCCCCCGCTCCAGCATGTGGTAGAACAGCAGGTCGCCGATGCGCTCCTGCGGATCGACCCGGAAGTGGAAGAGCGAGGCGCAGCTCAGAATGCGGATGGGCGCGCCCTCTTCTTCGATCGCCGCGCGCAGCCCCGCCACCAGGCGGGCGGTGCGGGCGTTCAGCTCGTCGTACAGCGCCTGGCCCCGCTCGCGGATGTGGCGCAGCACGGCGCACGCGGCCGCCATCACCACCGGGTGCTTGCAGAAGGTGCCGGCGAAGAAGGTCTGGTCCACGGCGGGATAGCTGGCGTCGCCGTAGCTCCACTGGCCGCCGTCGATGGCGTCCATGAAGCGCGCGTTGCCCGCCACCACGCCGAGGGGAAATCCGCCGCCGATCACCTTGCCGTAGGTGGCCATGTCGGCCTCCACGCCGTACATCCCCTGCGCCCCCCGGGGCTCCAGCCGCAGCCCCGTGATCATCTCGTCGAAGATCAGGGCCGTGCCGGCGCGCTCCGTCACCTCGCGCAGCTCGCGCAGGAACTCGCGGGGGTGGAACTCGGGGTTGCGGTTCTGCACCGGCTCCACCAGCACGGCGGCCAGCTCGCCGGCGTGGGCGCGCAGGTACTCCATGGCTTCCGAGGTGCCGTAGGAGAGCACCACCACGTCTTCCACCATCCCCTGCGTCGTTCCCGGCGCCACCGGCCGCGAGCGCGGTGCCGAAGCGTCGCCGCCGGCGGAGCGCGCCAGCGTTCCGTCAAAGCAGCCGTGGTACGAGCCCTCGAACACCACCACGCGGGTGCGGCCGGTCACGGTGCGCGCGATGCGCATCGCCGTCATCACCGCCTCCGTCCCCGTGTTGCAGAAGGTCACCCGCTCCATCCCCGTGATCTCGCGGAGCAGCCGCGCCGCGGGAACGGCCAGGTCCGACTGCGGGCCCAGGTGGAATCCGCGCCGCAGCTGCGCCTCGACCGCGTCGACGATGAACTGCGGGCGGTGGCCAAAGAAGTGGACGCCGAACCCGATGGTGAAGTCCACGTACTCGTTGCCGTCCACGTCCCACAGCCGCGACCCCTGCGACCGCTCGCCCACCACGGGATACATCAGTTCCTTGGTGGCCATGCGGAAGTTGAGCGACGCCCGGTTGTCGGCCAGCACGGGGCGGCCCTCGGCGGCGTACGCCTTGGAGCCCGCCGTGCGCGCGTTGTAGCGGCGCACCAGATCGTCGAAGTGCCGCTTCTGCCGGTCCGTCATCCCCCCGCCCTGCCCCAGCGTGGCGCTCACGGGGCGATACGGCCCGTGCGCCGCGGTCGGCGCCGCCCGGTCCGCCGCCACGCCCGAGGCCGCCGGCCCCGTCGAAGCGGGAAGGGCCGCGCGGACCGGCGGGGCCGATGCCCCGTTCCCGCTGCCGTAGACGTGCGTGTAGTCCGGTCCCGCGCCGTTGCCGTTGCGGTTTCCGTCGATGGAGACGGCCGCGTGGGCCGCCGCCGAAGTGCCGTTCCCGTTTCCGTCGATGGAGACGGGTGCGGCGGCCGGCGCCGTGCCGTTCCCGTTCCCATGGATGACGGGGACGGGGGCGATCGCGGGCGCCGGCGCGGCCGGCATGTCCGGCGCGGGGCGGACGATGCCGGCGGACAGATCCAGCTGCCTGTGCATGACGCTCTGCATCATCGCCAGCTGCTGGCTGACCACCCACTGCATCGCGCCGACGTCCCCGGCCTGCGCCGGCATCTGCACGGGCGCGGGCTGGGCCGGTGCCGCGACGATGGCGGCCGGCATCACCGGCGCCACGGGGACGGACGAAGCCACGTAGACCGGGTCCGCCACGTGGACGGGCGCCACCGGCTCCGCCGCCTGGGGGACTGCCACGGCGTATGCGGGCGCGTCGTACGACGGGGCCGGCGCCGCGGGCTCGGGCGGAAGCAGGGGCTCCAGGTGTGCCGCCAGCGCGTCGATGCTGGACAGGCTCTCCAGCAGCTCGCGGAAGGGAATGCGTACGCCGAACGCCTGCTCGATGGTGCGGCTGGCCTGCATCAGCAGCAGCGAGTCGGCGCCCAGCTGCAGAAAGCTGCTGTACGGGTCCAGCTCGTCCGGACGGGTGCCCAGCAGGCCGGCGAACAGGTCGGACACGCGCTCGGCGGCCCGGGACAGGCGGCTGGCGGCCTGGATGGATTCGGTGATCACGGGATCCTGCTTCAGCTCGGGTAGGCGCGGCGCTTCCGGACGCGCGGGCGCCGGGACTTCGATGACGGCGGGCGTGGAGACGCCCGTGTGGACGGCCGCGGCCGGAACCGGGGGAACCCGGTGCACGGTCCGCTCGAACGGATAGGTGGGAAGCGGCACCCGGCGCCGGGGCTGCCCCCCGCGCACGGCCGCCCAGTCCACCTGCACCCCCGCCGTCCACAGCGCGCCGGCGGCGCGGAGCACCGCGCGGTCGGCCGGGCCGGGCTTGCCGGCGGCGGGGAGCGAGCTCACGATGGCGCGGCCGGCGGCCGGGCCCTGGCGGCGGGCAAAGGTGCCCAGCGTCTCGCCCGGCCCCACCTCCAGCAGCACGCGGCCGGGGGCCTCCAGCAGCCGTGCCACGCCGTCCCCGAAGCGCACGGTGTGGCGCAGGTGGCGAACCCAGTACTGCGGGTCCGCCGCCTCCGCGGCGGTGATCCAGTCACCGGTCACGTTGGAGAGGAAGGGGATGGAGGGCGCCGCCGGCCGGGCGCGGCGCACCTCGGCGGCAAAGGCGTCCAGAATGGGGTCCATCGCGGCGGAGTGGAACGCGTGCGAGGTGTGCAGCCGGCGCGCGGCCACGCCCCGGCCGGCCAGCAGCGTCTCCACCTCGTCGATCCCCTCGGCGTCGCCGGAGACCACGCAGGCCGCCGCGCCGTTGACCGCCGCGAGCGACACCCGGCGCGGAAGCACCTGGCGCACCTCGTCCTCGGCCAGCGGCACGGCCAGCATGGCCCCCGCGGGAAGCTCCTGCATCAGCCGCCCGCGCGCCGCCACCAGCCGCAGCGCGCCGTCCAGCGAAAACACGCCGGCGATGCACGCCGCGGCGTACTCGCCAATGCTGTGGCCCAGCATGCATTCCGGCTTCACCCCCCACGACATCCACAGGGTGGCCAGCGCGTACTCCACCGCGAACAGGGCAGGCTGGGTCACGCGCGTCTGCCGCAGCAGCGCGCCGGCCTCGTCCTCGCCGCCCGGCGCGGGAAAGAGGATTCCGCGCAGGTCCGCCCCCAGCCGCGGCATCAGCAGCTCGGCGCAGCGGTCCAGCGCGCGGCGGAACACCGGCTCGCCGGCGTACAGCTCGCGCGCCATCCCCGCGTACTGCGTCCCCTGGCCGGGGAACAGGAACGCCACCGGCGGCGTGCGCCCCGGGGCCACGCGCGGCGCGGCGGACGACGCGCGGGCCAGCTCCGCGCGAGCCTCGTGCGCGTCCGCCGCCACCGCCGTCCAGCGGTACGGGTGCGCGGCGCGCCCCTGCAGGGTAAAGGCGACGTCGGCCAGCGATGCCCCGGGGTTCTCCCCCAGCCACCCGGCCAGGCTGCTCCGCACCCGGTCCAGCGTGGCCTCGCTGCGGGCGCTGCACGCCAGCAGCTGCGGCGCGGCGGTCGAGGGAGACGGGGCGGCGGACGCGGGCGCTTCTTCCAGCACCACGTGCGCGTTGGTCCCGCCCATCCCGAACGAGCTCACCCCCGCCCGCAGCGGGCCTCCTTCACTGCGCCACTCGCGGAGCGACGCGTTCACGTAGAAGGGCGACCCGTCCAGCCCCGTCTCGGGGTTGGGCGACTGGAAGTGCAGGGTGGGCGGGAGCATGCGGTGCTTCAGGGCCAGCACCGTCTTGATGAGCCCCGCCACCCCGGCCGCCGCGTCCAGGTGGCCGATGTTGGTCTTTACCGCGCCCAGGGCGCAGAAGCCCGTGCGCTCCGTCGACGCGCGGAAGGCGTCCGTGAGCGCCGCGACCTCGATGGGGTCGCCCAGCGCCGTGCCGGTGCCGTGCGCCTCCACGTAGGAGACGGTGGACGCGTCCACCCCGGCGGCCGCGTGCGCGTCGGCGATGGCCCGCGCCTGCCCGGCCACGCCGGGGGCGGTGAATCCCACCTTGCCCGCGCCGTCGTTGTTGATGGCGCTGCCGCGGATGACGGCGTGGATGGTGTCGCCGTCGCGCAGGGCGTCGGCCAGGCGCTTGAGCACCACCACCCCCGCCCCCGATCCGCCCACCGTCCCCGCCGCGCGTGCGTCGAAGGCGCGGCAGTGCCCGTCGGGCGACTGGATGCCGCCCTCCTCGTAGCGGTAGCCGCGCGCCTGGCTGGGCGAGATGCTCACCCCGCCGCCCAGTGCCAGGTCGCACTCGCCGCCCAGCAGGCTGCGGCAGGCCATGTGCACGGCCACCAGCGAGGTGCTGCACGCCGTCTGCACCGCCACGCTGGGGCCGCGCAGCCCCAGCTTGTACGACACGCGGGTGGTGAGGAAGTCGCGGTTGTTGGCGAAGCGCACCACCTCGCCGCCCAGCGCGGCCACCAGCTCGGGGTGCGCCAGCACGCGGGCAAAGTGCGGGCTGGAGCCGGAGCCGGCGTACACCCCCACCGTCCCCCCGAAGCGCTCGGGGTCCACCCCGGCGTCCTCCAGCGCGCTCCACGCGCACTCCATGAAGACGCGGTGCTGCGGGTCCATCACCTGCGCCTCGCGCTGGCTGATGCCGAAGAACGGCGCGTCGAACGCGTGCGCGTCGGCCAGCGCGCCGTGCGCGGGGACGAACGCGGGGTCGTTCACCAGCGCGGGAGACACCCCCTCGGCCAGCAGCTCGCTGGCGCTGGAGAAGGCGATGGACTCCACGCCGGCGCACAGGTTCCGCCAGTACTCGGCGGTGTCGCGCGCGCCGGGAACGCGGCACGCCATCCCCACGATGGCGATCCCCTGCATCTCGCCCGGGGTCTCGCCGGCGGCCGGGGCGGGCGCGTCCTCGTCCAGCTCCACCACCACCGGCTCGGCGGGATCCGTCCCCGGCTCGGCCAGGTAGCGGGCCAGCGACTCCACCGTGGTGAAGCGGAACAGGTCCACCACTCGCAGGTCGCGGCGCAGCTCGCGCAGCCGGGCGTAGACGCGGTACAGCAGCAGACTGGTGCCGCCCAGGTCGAAGAAGCTGTCGTGCACCCCTACCTCGGCGATGCCCAGCACGCTTTTCCACGCCTCGGCCACGGCCTCTTCCATCCCGTCGCGCGGCGGCGCGGCCGCGGCCCCGCCCTGCGCCTGGGGCGCGGGAAGGGCGCGGGTGTCCAGCTTGCCGTTGGGCGTGACCGGAAGGCGGTCCAGCACGACGAACGCGGCGGGGACCATGTACTCCGGCAGCTGCCGGCCCAGGTGCTCGCGCAGCGCATCCACCTGCCCCCCCACCACGTACGCCACCAGCCGCGGGCCGGCGGGCGTGTCGTCGCGGGCGACGACGATGCATTCCGTGACGTCCGGGTGGCGGCGGAGCGCCGCCTCGATCTCGCCCGGCTCGATGCGGAAGCCGCGGATCTTGACCTGGCCGTCGGCGCGGCCCAGGAACTCCAGCGTGCCGTCGCCGCGCCACCGCACCCGGTCGCCGGAGCGGTACAGCCGCGCCCCCGCGGGTCCGAAGGGATCGGGGACGAACTTCTCCGCCGTCAGCGCCGGCCGGCCCAGGTAGCCGCGGGCCACCCCCTCGCCGCCGATCCGCAGCTCGCCGGGGACGCCGGGGGGCTGCACCCCGCCCAGGGCGTCGCACACGTACAGGCGCACGTTGCCCAGCGGGGCCCCGATCGGGTGCCCCTCCACCTCGCCCTGCGCGGGCACCCGGTGCGTCGAGGCCAGGATGGTGGTCTCCGTCGGCCCGTACAGCACGTGCGTCCGCGCGGCGGGGAAGGCCGCGCGCATCTCCGAAAGCAGGTCCGCCGGCACCCGGTCGCCGCCCACGAAGGCGCGCCGCAGCCGGGTCAGCCGCCCGGCGCCCCGCTCCACCCCCGCCACCTCGCGCATGAGCGCGGGGACGGCGTGCAGCAGGGTGGCGTCGGCGATCTCCTCCACCAGCGCCTTTACGTCCAGCACCCGCTCGCGCTCCACCAGCCGCGCCGCCGCCCCCGCCGTGAGCGGAAGCAGCGCCTCGACCAGAAAGATGTCGAACGCGTACGAGGCCAGCGCCGGCATCACGTCGTCGTCGCGCACGCCGAACGCCTCCCGCGTGGCGGCCAGCAGGTTGGCCAGCGAGCCGTGCTGCACCAGCACCCCCTTGGGGCGGCCGGTGCTGCCGGAGGTGTAGATCACGTACGCCAGCGACGAGGGGGAGAGGGCGGCCGGGTCGACGGCGGGAAGGAGCGCCCCTTCCGCCTCCGCGGCCCGCACCTCCACCCGCGCCACGCCGGAGGGGAGCTCCGGGAGCGCGTCCGCCGCGCCGCCGGCCGTCACCACCACCCGCAGCGCCGCGTCGGCGGCGATCCAGGCCAGCCGCTCGGCCGGGTACGCGGGGTCCAGGGGCACGTAGGCGCCCCCGGCCTTCCAGATCCCCAGCAGCCCCACCACCAGCGCCGGCGACCGCTCCACGCACAGCCCCACCCGCACCTCGGGGCCGACCCCGCGCGCCCGCAAGTAGTGCGCCAGCCGGTTGGCCCGCGCCTCGAGCTCGCCATAGCTGAGCGCCTCGCCGCCGAAGACCACCGCCGTCGCCTCGGGCGTGCGCGCCGCCTG
>DASTVC010000119.1:0-8096 GCA_035759295.1 Longimicrobium sp.
GCGCCGCCGAAGCGTCCGCCGGCGACGCGCCCGTGTTTCCGCCCATCCTTCCCGTGGCGCGCGGCGTAGACCTGCCGCCGTCGTTCTCCCAGGAGCGGGTGTGGTTCCTTACCCAGCTGGCCCCGGAGAACCTGTCGTACCACGCCCACGCGGCGCTGGTCTTCCGCGGCGCGCTGGACGTGGCCGCGCTGGAGGCCGCGCTCACCGCCGTCGTGGCGCGGCACGAGATCCTGCGCACCACCTTTCCCACCGTGGACGGCCGCCCCGTGCAGCGCATCCACGCGCCGTGGACGGTCTCCCTCCCCGTGATCGACTTCAGCGGCACGCCCGCGGAGGCGCGCGAGGACGCCGTGCGCGCGTGGATGCGCCAGGACTTCAGCCAGCGCTTCGACCTGGCGGCGCTGCCGCTGCTGCGCTGGACGCTGCTGCGGATGGACGACGGCGAGCACCGCCTGGTGCACGTGGAGCACCACATCATCCACGACGGGTGGAGCTTCAACGTCCTGCTGCGCGACCTGATGGAGGCGTACGGCGCCGCCGTGCACGGGCGCGGCGCCGGGCTGGCGCCGCTGGAGCTGCAGTTCGGCGACTTCTGCGCGTGGCAGCGGGAGTGGATGAAGTCGGACGCGGCGCGCGAGCAGCTGGCGTACTGGCGCCAGGCGCTGGCGGGAAGCCCGCCGGTGCTGGAGCTGCCCACCGACCGGCCGCGCCCCGCCGTCCAGCGCTTTCGCGGCGCCGCGCCGCGCTTTCACCTGGACGGCGGGCTGTACCGCGACCTGCGCGCGCTGGGGCACGCCGAGGGCGCCACCCTGTACATGGCCATGCTGGCCGCCTTCGACGTGCTGATGGCGCGCTGGTCGGGGCAGGACGACGTGAGCGTGGGGACGGGGATCGCGGTGCGCCGGCAGCACGAGACCGAGGAGATGATGGGGATGTTCGTCAACTCCCTGGTCCTGCGCACCGACCTGTCCGGCGAGCCCACCTTTCGCGAGCTGCTGGCGCGGGTGCGCCGCGCCACGCTGGACGCGTACGCCCGCCAGGACGTGCCCTTCGAGGCGGTGGTCGACGCCGTGCGCCCCGACCGCACCCTGGCGCACAACCCCCTGTTCCAGGTGATGCTCTCGTTCCACGACTCCGTGCAGCCCGAGCTGGCGCTGCCGGGGGTGGACGTGGAGCTGAACGTGGCGCTGAGCAACCAGTCCGCCAAGTTCGACCTGAACATCGTGGCCATTCCCCACGCCGAGCAGCGCGGGCGGCGCGCCGGCGACGAGGCGGAGGGGGACGAGGGGATCACGCTGGTGTGGGAGCACGACAGCGACCTCTTCGACCTGTCCACCATGGAGCGGATGTTCCGGCACTACCGCGCCCTGCTGCGCGCGGCCGTGGCGGATCCCGACACCCCCGTGTCGCGCCTGGACATGCTGGGCGACGACGAGGCCGGCGCCCTGCTCGCCGCCGGCCGTGCCGTGCGCGCCTTTCCCGTCGCCGAGCGCATCCACGAGCGCTTCGAGCGGCGGGCGGCGGAGCGGCCGGCGGCCCCGGCGGTCTCGTTCGAGGGCGCCACGCTGACCTACGGCGAGCTGAACGCGCGCGCCAACCGGCTGGCGCACCGGCTCCGCGCCCTGGGCGTGGGCCCGGAGACGCGGGTGGGGCTGTGCCTGGAGCGCTCGGCGGAGCTGGTGGTCGCCATCCTGGCCGTGCTCAAGGCGGGGGGCGGATACGTGCCGCTGGATCCTTCCTACCCCGCCGACCGCATCGCCTTCGTGCTGGAGGATGCGGGCGCGCCCGTCCTGGTCACGCACTCGCGCCTGCTGGCGAACCTTCCCGCGCACGGCGGCGAGACGCTGTGCGTCGACCGCGACGCCGACGCCATCGCCAGGGAGAGCGACGAGAATCCGGCCGTCGCGGCGGGAACGGAGGCGCTGGCGTACGTCATCTACACCTCCGGCTCCACCGGCCGGCCCAAGGGCGTGCAGGTGACGCACGCCAACGTGGCGCGCCTGTTCGACGCGACGGACGCGTGGTTCGGCTTTGGCGCGGACGACGTGTGGACGCTGTTCCACTCCTTCGCCTTCGACTTCTCCGTCTGGGAGCTGTGGGGCGCGCTGCTGTACGGCGGGCGCCTGGTCGTGGTCCCCTTCCTCACCACCCGCTCGCCGGAAGACTTCCACCGGCTGCTGGTGGACGAGGGCGTCACCGTCCTCAACCAGACGCCCAGCGCCTTCCGCCAGCTCATCCAGGCGGACCTGGCGGCGGACGCCGGTCCGGCCGCCCTGCGGCTGCGCCACGTGGTGTTCGGCGGCGAGGCGCTCGATCCGCAGGCGCTGCGGCCGTGGTTCGACCGGCACGGCGACGCGCGGCCGCGGCTGGTGAACATGTACGGGATCACCGAGACCACCGTCCACGTCACCTTCCGCGAGATCACCCGCGCCGACCTGGAGCGGACGGGGAGCCCCATCGGCGTCCCCATCCCCGACCTGTCGCTGTACGTCCTGGACCGCCACCTGCGCCCGGTTCCCGCCGGCGTCGCGGGGGAATTGTTCGTGGGCGGGGCCGGCGTGGCGCGCGGCTACCTGAACCGCGCGGAGCTGACGGCCGAGCGCTTCATCCGCGACCCCTTCTCGGACGACGCGGACGCGCGGCTGTACCGCTCGGGCGACCTGGCCCGGCGGCGCGCGGACGGCGAGCTGGAGTACCTGGGGCGCGCGGACCAGCAGGTAAAGGTGCGCGGCTTCCGCATCGAGACGGGGGAGATCGAGGCCGCGCTGGCCTCGCACCCCGCCGTCGCCACCTCCGCCGTTGTCGTCCGCGAGGACGCGCCGGGGGACCGGCGGCTGGTGGCGTACGTGGTCGCCGCGGCGGGATGCGACGCGCCGGCCTCCATCGACCTGCGGGCGCACGTGGCCGCAACCCTGCCGGACTACATGGTGCCGGCGGCGTTCGTGGCGATGGACGCGCTGCCGCTGACGGGCAACGGCAAGCTGGACCGCCGCGCCCTTCCCGCGCCGGAAGGCGCGGACGGCGCGCACGCCGCGGAGGCGTACACCGCGCCGTCCACCCCGGCCCAGGCCGCGCTGGCGGAGGTGTGGCAGGAGGTGCTGGGGGTGGAGCGGGTGGGGATCGACGACAACTACTTCGCCCTGGGCGGCGACTCCATCCGCAGCGTGCGCGTGGTGGCGGCGGCCCGCAGGCGCGGGGTGGAGCTTTCCATCGCGGAGATGTTCCGCCACCAGACGGTGCGCGCCCTGGCCGACGCCGCGGCGCCCGCCGGGGCGGAGGCGCCGTCCCTGGAGGCGGCCGAAACGCTGGAGCCGTTCGCCCTGCTGGACCCGGAGGCGCGCCGCGCCCTTCCGGACGACGTGGAGGACGCGTACCCCGCCAGCCAGGTGCAGCTGGCCATGCTGTACCACACGGAGCGCGATCCCGGCTCGCTGGTCTACCTGAACCTGAACGGCTACCGGGTCCACACCCGCTTCGACAAGGCGGCCATGCGCCAGGCGCTGGACCGCCTGGCGGCGCGGCACCCGGTGCTGCGCACCTCGTTCGACCTGGCGGCCGCGCCCGAGCCGGTCCAGCGGGTGCACCGCCAGGTGGAGCTGCCGCTGGAGGTGGCCGACCTGCGCCACCTGGACGCGGACGAGCAGAACGCGTGGTTCGACCGCGAGCGGGGGCGCGGCTTTGACTGGAGCAGGGCGCCGCTGATGCGCTTTCACGTGCACCTGCTCTCCGACGACGCGTTCCGCCTGGTGCTGGCCGAGCACCACGCCCTGCTGGACGGGTGGAGCGTGGCCTCGCTGATGACGGAGCTGCTGCGCCTGTACCTGGCGCTGCGCGACGGCACGGCCGACCCCACCGGCGCGCCCCCCGCCGCGTGCTTCCGCGACTTCGTGGCGCTGGAGCGCCGGGCCGTGGCGTCGCCCGGCTCGCGCGCCTTCTGGCGCGGCGTGGTGGACGACGCGCCCGTGGCCGAGCTGCCGCCGCGGCAGGGCGCGGCCGAGGCGCTGGACGAGGCGCCCTACCTGTGGGTCGACCTTCCCGCGGAGACCGCCGAGGGGCTGCGCCGCGTGGCGGACGGCGAGGGGGTGCCGCTGAAGACCGTGCTGCTGGCCGCGCACCTGCGCGTGCTGGCGCTGCTGGGCGGCGGCACCGACGTGGTGACCGGCTACGTGACCAGCGGCCGCCCCGAGGCCGACGGCGGCGACCGGGCGCTGGGGCTGTTCCTGAACACCGTGCCCCTGCGGGTGCGGATGGAGGGCGCCACCTGGCGGGAGCTGCTGCGCCGCACCTGGGCCGCCGAAGAGGCGCTGCTCCCGCACCGCCGCTTTCCGCTGGCGGAGATGGTGAACGGAACCGGCGCCCGCGTTCCCTTCGAGGCCGCCTTCAACTTTACCCACTTTCACGTCTACGACGCGCTGGGCGCCGACGGCGTGCGGCTGGAGGGCGACCGCTTCTTCCAGAAGACCGAGCTCCCCCTTACCGCCAACGCCTCAGTAGACCCCGCGACGGGGACGCTGCGGCTGCGCCTGGAGTACGACCCCGCGCTCCTGGGCCAGGCGCAGGTGCGGGCGGCGGGCGGGTGGTACGCCCGCGCCCTGGCGGCGCTGGCCGGGGGTCCCGACGCGCGCTGGGACGCGGACGGGCTGCTGGACGGCGAGGAGGCGGCGCGGCTTGCCCGGCTCTCCGCCGGGCCGCCGGCGGAGGACGCGTTCCTCCCGCTGCACGAGCGCTTCGCGGCCCAGGCGCGCCGCACGCCGGAGGCGGCGGCGGTGCGCATGGAGGGCGCCACGCTCACCTACGCGCAGCTGGACGCGCGCGCCAACCGCGTCGCGCGCCACCTGCGCGGGCTGGGCGTGGGGCCCGAGGTGCGGGTGGGGATTCACCTGGAGCGCGGCCCCGAGCTGGCGGCCGCCCTGCTGGGCGTGCTCAAGGCGGGTGGCGCGTACGTGCCGCTGGACCCCGCCTATCCCGCGGAGCGGCTGGGCTTCATGCTGGCCGACTCGGGGCTGGCCGTGCTGCTCACGCGCGGCGGGGCGGACGCGCTGGCCGTGCCGGACGGCGTGCACGTGGTGGACCTGGACGCGGCGCGGGCGCGGATCGACGCGGAGCGCGCGGAGCCGGTGGAGAGCGGGGTCCATCCCCGCGCCCTGGCGTACGTGCTGTACACCTCCGGGAGCACCGGCCGCCCCAAGGGCGTGGCGGTGGAGCACGCCGGGCTGAGCAGCTACCTGGCCTGGGCCGCGCGCACCTACCCGGGCGGCGGCTCCGTGGTGCACAGCTCACTCTCCTTCGACCTGACCGTCACCAGCCTGTTCGTCCCCCTGATGTGCGGCGGGTGCGTGGAGATGGTGGCCGAGACGGACGCGGTGGAGCGGCTGGCCCGCCGGCTGGAGGAGCCCGGCCGCATCGGCATGCTCAAGCTCACCCCCACGCACCTGCGCGCGCTGGGCGAGCTGCTGGACCGCGGCGCCGCCGGCGGCGGGGCCGAGTGCCTGGTGGTGGGCGGCGAGGCGCTGCTGGGCGAGCAGCTGGAGTTCTGGAGCCGGCGCTTTCCCGATACCACCCTGGTCAACGAGTACGGCCCCACGGAGACGGTGGTGGGGTGCTGCATCGACGTGCGCGCCCTGCGCGACGCGGGCGCCGGGCGCATCCCCATCGGCCGCCCCGTCCCCGGGATGCGCCTTTACGTGCTGGACGCCGCCGGGCGGCCGGTGCCCGCGGGGGTGCCGGGGGAGATGTACATCGGCGGCGCGCAGGTGACGCGCGGCTACCTGGGACGGCCGGGGCTCACGGCGGAGCGCTTTCTCCCCGACCCCTCGGCGGAGCCGGGGGCGCGGATGTACCGCACGGGCGACCGGGTGGTGTGGACGGAAAGCAGTGCGGAAGTGCGTGAGTGCGTGAGTGCGGACGCGGATCAGGCGTCCGCGAGCTCCCGCACTGACGCACTGACGCACTCACGCACTGGAGTTCTCGACTACCTGGGCCGCCTGGACGAGCAGGTCAAGGTGCGCGGCCACCGCATCGAGCTGGGCGAGGTCGAGGCGGTGCTGGCCGCCCACCCCGCCGTGCGCGGCTGCGCCGTCCTGCTTCGCGAGGACGTGCCGGGCGACCCGCGGCTGGTTGCGTACGCCGCGGGCGAAGCGGACGCCGGCGAGCTGCGCGCGCACCTGCGCCGCGCCCTGCCGGAGCACATGGTGCCCGCGGCGGTGGTGGTGCTGGACGCGCTTCCCCTGACCCCCAACGGCAAGCTGGACCGCAGGGCGCTCCCGGCGCCGGAGTACGCGGAGAGCGCCGGCGAGGCGGCCGCGCCGCGCACGCCGGTGGAGGAGGTGCTGGCGGGGATCTGGGGCCAGGTGCTGCGGCGCGACGCCGTGGGCATCCACCAGGGCTTCTTCGAGCTGGGCGGGCACTCGCTGCTGGCCATGCGCGTGGTGTCGCGCGTCCGCGAGGCGTTCGCGGTGGAGCTGCCGCTGCGCGCCCTGTTCGAGGACCCCACCGTGGCCGGGCTGGCCGCGCGGGTCGAGGCGCTGCGCCGCGCCGGGGCGGGGCCCCTGCCGCCGGTGGCGCCCGCGCCCCGCGACCGCGCCCTGCCGCTCTCCTTTGCCCAGGAGCGGCTCTGGTTCCTGGACCGGGTGGAGCCCGGGACGCCGCTGTACAACGTCCCCGCCGCCACGCGGCTGCACGGGGAGCTGGACGCGGGGGCGCTGGAGCGCGCGCTGCAGGCGCTGGTGCGCCGCCACGAGACGCTGCGCACCCGTTTCCCCGAATCCGCCGGCTCACCCGTGCAGGCGGTCGCGCCGGTTGGTCCCTTCGCGCTGGAGGTGGAGGACCTGTCCGGGCTGGATCCGGCGGCGCGCGAAGCCGAGGCCGCGCGCCGGGCCGCCGCCGACGCGGCGCAGCCGTTCGACCTGGCGGCCGGGCCGCTCTTCCGCGCCCGGCTGCTGCGGCTGGGCGCGCGCGAGCACGTCCTGCTGATCTGCCTGCACCACGCCGTGAGCGACGGGTGGAGCATGGGCGTGCTCTTCCGCGAGCTGTCCGCGCTCTACGCCGCGGAGCGCGAAGGGACGGAGCCGGCCCTCGCCGATCTGCCCGTGCAGTACGCCGACTACGCGGCGTGGCAGCGCGAGCAGCTGCGCGGGGACGAGATGGAGCGGCTGCTGGCCTACTGGCGGCAGCAGCTGTCGGGTGCGCCGGCGCTGCTGGAGCTTCCCGTCGACCACCCGCGCCCCGTGGTGCGCTCGCACGCGGGCGCCGTGGAGCGCATGGAGCTGCCCGGCGCGCTGCTGGAGCGGCTGCACGCGCTCGGCCGGCGCGAGGGCGCCACGCTGTACATGGTGCTGCTGGCCGCCTTCCAGGTGCTGCTTGCGCGCTACGCGGGGAGCGACGACGTGGTGGTCGGAAGCCCCAGCGCCGGCCGCGGGCGCGGCGAGACCGAGGGGCTCATCGGCTTCTTCGTCAACACGCTGGTGCTGCGCACGGACCTGTCCGGCGACCCCGCCTTCCACGAGGTGCTGCGGCGGGTGCGGGCGGTCACGCTGGGCGCCTACGAGCACCAGGACGCGCCGTTCGAGCGGCTGGTGGAGGAGCTGCAGCCGGAGCGCTCGCTGGGCCACTCGCCCCTGTTCCAGGTGATGTTCTCCCTGGATGACGGAGACGCCGCCGCGCCCGCCTTCCCCGGCGTGCGCGCCGAGGCGGTAGGGGTGGAGACCGCGACCGCCAAGTTCGACCTGGCGCTGGGGATGTCGCGCGGCGAGGGCGGGCTGCGCGCCGCCATCGCGTACAGCACGGCCCTGTTCGAGGCGCCCACCATCCGCGCCATGCTGCGCCACCTGCAGCGCGTGCTGGAGCAGGTGGCGGACGACGCGGCGCTTCGCCCGTCGGATCTGCAGCTGCTGGACGGCGGGGAGCGCGCCCGCGTCCTGCGCGCGTGGAACGACACGGAGCCCGCCTTTCCCGGCGACCCCGTGCACCGCCTGGTGGCGGAGTACGCGCGCCGCGCGCCGGAGTCGGTGGCGGTGCTGCACGAGGGCGACGCGCTGAGCTACGGCGAGCTGGACCGCCGCGCCGAGGCCGTCGCCCGGCGGCTGCGCGCGCTGGGG
>DASTVC010000120.1:0-6000 GCA_035759295.1 Longimicrobium sp.
GGGAGATGGGGACGGATCCCGCGGCGTGGTTCGCCCGCATTCACCCCGAAGACCGCCAGGGGGTGCACGCCGAGCTGTTGAAGCCCGCCGCGCCCTCCGGCAACCACTTTCAGTCCGAGCACCGCATTCAGCACGCCGACGGAAGCTGGCGCTGGGTGCTCGTCCGCGGGGTACGCGTGGTGGACCGGGAAGGCGCCACCGTCCGCATGGCGGGCTCGCAGACGGACATCTCGCAACGCCGCAGCTACGAAGACCAGCTGGTGCACGACGCGCTGCACGACGCGCTGACGGGCCTTCCCAACCGGGGGCTGTTCCTGGACCGGCTGGAGCGGGCGATCGCGTACTCCCAGCGCCACCCGGAGCACCACTTCGCCGTCATCTTCCTCGATCTCGACCGCTTCAAGGTGGTCAACGACCGCATTGGCCACGTGGCCAGCGACCAGGTGCTGGTGTCGCTGGCGCGGCGGCTGGAGGCGTGCCTGCGGCAGGGGGACAGCGTGGCGCGGCTGGGCGGCGACGAGTTCGCGCTGCTGCTGCACGACGTGGAAAACCCATCGGCCGTGGCGCACCGCATTCAGCAGGAGCTGGCGCGGCCCTTCGATTCCGCGGGGCAGCAGGTGCTGGTGACGGCCAGCCTGGGGATCGCGGTGAGCTCCATCGGCTTTTCGCGGCCCGAAGACGTGCTGCGCGACGCCGACGCGGCCATGTACCGCGCCAAGGCCCGCGGCCGCGCCCGCTTCGAGATCGCCGACGCGGAGCTGCACGCGCGCTCGCTGGAGCAGCTGGAGATGGAGAGCGAGCTGCGCGAGGCGGTGGAGCGCAACCAGCTGCGGCTGCACTTTCAGCCCGTGGTGGTGATGGACACCCGCGAGCTGGTGGGCTTCGAGGCGCTGATGCGCTGGCAGCACCCCGAAAAGGGCCTGCGCTCGCCCGACGACTTCATCCCCCTGGCCGAGCAGACGGGGATGATCATGGCCATTGGCGGGTGGGCGCTGCGCGAGGCGTGCCGGCAGATGGAAGAGTGGCGCCGCGCCTACGCGCTCACCGAGCCGCTGTGGCTGAGCGTGAACCTGAGCAGCCGCCAGTTCCTGCATCCCCAGCTGGTGCAGGAGATCCACGACATCCTGCGCGAGACGGGCTTTCCCGCCGACCGGCTGCGGCTGGAGATCACCGAGAGCGTGATCATGGACGATCCGGCGGCCGTGGGGCTGATCCTGAACCGGCTGCGCGCCTCGGGGATCCGGGTGGCGGTGGACGACTTCGGCACCGGCTACTCGTCGCTGGCGTACCTGCACCGGCTGCCGGTGGATACCATCAAGATCGACCGCTCCTTCGTGCACGACATGCACCTGGATCCCGCGCTGGTGGCGGTGATCAAGACGGTGATCTCGCTCTCCGGCAGCCTGCGGCTGGAGACGGTGGCCGAAGGGGTGGAGACGGACGAAGCCGCCAGCGCGCTGCACGAGATGGGATGCCACCTGGGCCAGGGCTTCCTCTTCTCCCACCCCCTCCCCCCCGACGCCGCCGCCCGCATGCTCGCCGACCTCCCCGGCGCCGCCGTGCAGCACTGACGGCGCTCCCCCCTCTCGCCGTCGCCTCCCAGCCATTCGCCCCTTCCCCAAAAGCACGCACCGCCCTGTCATTTCGAAGGAGGCGCCTCCCTAGACCCGCCTCCAGCAGGTCCTCTGGCGCCGACTGAGAAATCTACTTTCCCGTGCTCGTGGCCTGCCGATCCAACGCGATCTCGCCCCGCATTCCCTTCGATGCCGCCAGACCACGGCTCGCCGACCGGGCACCAGCAGCCCGAAAATAGATTTCTCAGTCGGCGCCACGGTTTCCAGCAGGGGCGGGTGCAAGGCGGCGCCTCCTTCGAAATGACAGGCGTTGGGGCGTCCTTTGATATGACAGGATCCGGACGCGACGCGCGTTACAGATGACGACCTGCCTCCATACCTCCCGGGATCATCTCGCCATGTCCATTCCTCGCCTGATTCTCGCCCTCGCGCTGCTGTGCGCGCCGGCCGCGCTGGATGCGCAGACCGCGGATTCGACCGCCGTCACGCCGGTGCGGATCGAACGGTCCGAGTACGCGCACCGCTTCCAGCGGATGGCGGTGCCGGCGATGGTGGGGTCGGGAGTGGGGCTGGTGGCGGGGGCGGTGTACGGCGCCGGACCGTTCTACGAAGCGACGAGATGCTGCGGAGGCGGGGACGATCCGGGGCTCACCAGCGGGCTGTGGGGCGCGTTCATCGGCGCCACGGCAGGGGCCACGCTGGGCGCGTACGTCACCCGCACCAGCGACCAGCCGGTCTCCCTCTCCCGCGCGTTCACGGGCGCGATCGTCGGCATCGGCACGGGGATCGCCGTGGGCATCGCGGGCGCGCAGGTGGATCCGAACGACGCTCGCGGGCTGCTGATCGGCTTCTCCATCGGCCAGGGCGGCACGGCCGCGGGGTTCGCGATCCCCTATCCTTGAGCCGGGGTGTCGCAACGGGACGGGGCGGCACGTTGTTCCCTGCCCGCTCTCCGAGCCCATCGATCCCCGCACCACCCGCCCGATGATCGCTCCCATCCGCCCCACCCTGCTCCGCCTGTTCCTCTGCAGCCTGCTGATGGTCCCCGCCCCTGCCGCGGCGCAGATCATGTCCGACACCGAACCGGAGCCTCCTGTACGGGTGGACCTGGCGCTGGGGCTGGCGACGCTGGACCCCATCCACACCATCAACGCCTCGCCGCTCTTTCTGACTCCCGGTGTCCAGGTGCGCAGCACGGGACGCGTGTTCGCCTTCGCCGACGCGCGAGTGCTGGTGTTCGCGATCCCCGTCTCCGGCTCCGGCGGTGAATGGGTCGAAGATGAGGAAGGCAGGTCGGGACACCGGACCACCGGCGGGATGGGTGGAGGAGGCTGGGTGCGCGCGGGCGTGGGGTTTTCGCTCACCGACAGCCCGCGCGCGCCCACCTTCACCATCGCCGGAGGGTCCGTGGGCGTGGCGACCGACGGGCACCCGTGGTTCGGCGCCTCGGCGGGTGTGCACCTGCGCGGCCACTGGAGGTTCGAAGCGGAGGCCGGCGCCGATCACAACTGGGTGGAGGACCGGTTCATGGAGTTCGATCCGTCGAACCCTTCCAGCCCTCCACAGGTGGCGTACGTCCGCCGCACCGAGGACTGGTACCCGACCATCCAACTCGGCCTGCGCTTCGTAAATTCCCCGATTCGAAAAGAATAGCACGCGCAACGGGTGCCAAACCCTCATCCACCGCTAAAAAACGAACAAAAAGACTATTGCGCGCATCTTTTCGGGACATTATCCATATGGATGCGTGCCGAAAACACCATTCCATAAGGATCGCATCATGTCCAACGGAAACACGCCTCCTCCGGGTTCCTACGAGCGGTCGAGCCAGAACATCGTGTTCACCCCCGACGGGGGTGGGGGCGGAACCCTGACCGCCCAGTGCAGGAAGATCAATGGCGAGTGGGTGCAGAGCACGCTCAAGTACGACATCGCCAACTGCGACGGGGTGCTCAAGTGGGCGCCCAACGGGTGCTGAGCGGCCCCGTAGCGGTTTGATCCTGACGGAACGTCCTTCTGCCCGCGGGGATCGGCACGCCCCCGCGGGCTTTATCGTGTCCTGATGCGAATCAGCCCAGGTCGATGCGCCGGTCGATGTCGATCTCCCGTAGCGCCTCCTTCGAAATGACAGGGTTGGGCGTCCTTCGGGATGACAGGATTCTGGACCGCTATCGGGCTTCACACCGTGAACGCAGAGGAAACGGCACGAGAAAACTCTGCTGACTCTGCTGACTCTGTGTGAGGCCTATTCTTTTGCGGCTTCGGAAGGAGTCAGGGTGCGGCGAAAACAGGAACCGCCCGCCGCCGAAGATTCGGCGCGGGCGGTTTTGTTGGGCGGACGCGGGTGGCGTCAGGGCCTGGCGACTTCGCGGGAGAGGCGGTACATCTCGGCGGCGCGGTCGTGGTTGCCCTTGCGGTCGTAGGCGATGCCCATGGCGTAGTAGGCCTTGCCGTTCTCCGGCGCCAGCCGGATGGCCGCCTCCAGCGCCTCGATGGCCGCGTCGCTCTCCGCCATCTGGTTCAGCGCCTCGCCCAGCACCAGGTACGCGGCGCCGTGCTCCGGGTCCAGCTCCACCGCGCGGCGCAGCTGCGTGGCCGCGGCCGCGTAGACGCCCTTCTTGTAGAGCGTGTAGCCCAGCTGGTAGTTCACCTCGGTGGCTTCGGGGGCCAGCTTGAGCGCCCGCCGCAGTTCCTTCTCGGCGGGGTCGTACTTGCCCTGCGCCGCCAGCGCCGAGCCCAGCCCCAGCGCCGCCCGCAGGTTGTCGGGCTGCGCCGTGGCCACCGCCTGGAACTGCTCCGCGGCGTCGGCGTGGCTGCCGGCGGACTCCAGCTGCTCGGCGCGCTCCAGCTTCGCCGCCCACGGGTCCGGGCCGTCGGCGGCGGGCGCGCCGGCGCGCGCGGGCTTGCGCGACCCACGCTTGCGCGGAGCCTCGTCCTCCACGGCGGCGGCTTCCTGGGGCTGCTTCCCGGCTTCGTCCTCCGACTTGATCATCCGAGCCATGTCCGCTGCAAAGTTCCACGGGCGCCGGCCCCTCCGGTCCTGCCCTGCCCCTTCACCCCTCCGTCTCGTCCCGCACCCAGCGGCAGTACGGGTCCAGCCCATCCACCAGCTCCGCCACCACCAGCTCCGGCACCTGGTACGGATGCAGCTGCGGCAGACGCTCCTTGAGGCGCGGCACCAGGGCGCGCCGCGTCTTCATCACCAGCAGCACCTCCGCCTCCGCCTGCACCGCGCCCTCCCATCGATAGATCGACGTCACCCCCGGGACCAGGTTGGCGCAGGCAATGAGCCGCTCTTCAACCAGCGTGCGGGCCATGCGCTCCGCCTGCTCCGCGTCCGGCGCCGTCGACAGGGCGAGCACGAGGTCCGACGCCCCGCCCTCCTCCCCGGTCACAGGTCCAGCTGCAGCTCCGACGGCGGCGCGCCCTCACCCTCGCCGGTGAGCTCGGCCAGGGTGGCGCGGGCGTGGGCCACGTGCCGGTCGGCGTTGCTGGCGGGCGGGCGGGCAAGGAAGGCGCGCAGGTGCGCCACCGCCTGGTCGGTGCTCCCCCCCTGCATCAGCAGAAAGGCCAGCCCGTAGTGGGCGCCGGCGGCGTGGGGCTTTAGCTCCAGCACCCGCCGGTACGTCTTCATGGCCTCGTCCGTCATGCCGATGCGGGTGTAGGTCACCGCGATCTGCTGCAGGACGTCGGTGTCGTTGGGGCTTTCGCGCAGCGCCAGCCGGAACGAGGTGAGCGCCTCGTGATACTTCTCCTGCATCAGGAGGGCGGCGCCCTCTTCGTAGTAGTCCGGCTCTCGCTCGCGCGAGTCGGAACGGCCTCCAATCAGGTTCGTGAGCCAGGACATGGTCACAAATTGGGAGATGCGGGATTGAACCTGGGGGTGCCGCCCGGGCGGCGGCGATGGCCGGCGGGCGAGGGCCGCGGCAGCGCCTTCGGAAGCGACCAAAGGTACGCGCACGGGGCCGTGGCGCGCAACCAAATGATCACGATCTCACCGTACCGCGTTGTACCGCAGTTCCACCGGCCGCCCCGGGGCGCGCGCCACCACCACGCCCTCCTCCTCCAGCAGCACCTCGGCCCCCAGCGCGCGCAGCCGCTCCGCCGTATCCGGCCGTGCCCCGTCCACCACCAGCCGCGCGCCGGGGGCCAGTACGCGCAGCCCCTCGCGCAGCCGCGCATCCTCCGCCCCGCCCGTGAGCGCCGCCGCCCGCAGCGCACCGCCGCGGAACGGCAGCGCATCCCCCGCCGCCACCCGGCTCACCCCCGGCTCCCGCTCCGCCGCCGCGGGCCGGTCCGTCACCGCGACGACTTCGAGATCGGGCACCAGCGCGCTGACCGCCGCCGCGTGGCGCGCACCGGGGCCCGCCAGCATCGCCAGCCCGCTGGCCCCCGCCAGCCCCATCAGCGCCGCCAGCCGCACCGC
>DASTVC010000121.1:0-4315 GCA_035759295.1 Longimicrobium sp.
GTTTTCGCTCCGCCATTCAAGGGACACCGGCGGGGCTGGAGCGCAAAACTGGTTACGAGCAGCAGCAAGTAGATTTCTCAGTCGGCGCCAAAGTATCTGCCGGAGGATGGTACCGTGCGGCGCCTCCTTCGAAATGACAGATGGTGGCGCGTGGTCGGGGATTCACCGATGTGAGAAAACCTTGGAACGGGATGACGATGACGGACCTGGAGATCGAGCTGGAGGACAGGCCGGGGGCGCTGGCGGAGATGGGCGAGGCGCTGGGGCGCGCGGGGGTGAGCGTCGAAGGCGGCGGCGCGTGGGTGGTCGGAGGGCGCGGCGTGGCGCACTTTCTGGTCGCAGACGGCGCGGAGGCGCGCGCGGCGCTGGAGGCGGCGGGGATCCGCGTGGCGCAGGTTCGCCAAGTGCTGGTGCAGCGGCTGAACCAGGCGCGGCCCGGCCAGCTGGGCAGCATCACCCGGCGCATGGCGGACGCCAGGGTGAACATCGAAGTTCTCTACAGCGACCACGACAACCAGCTCATCCTCGTCGTGGACGACATGGAAGCCGGGCGCGCGGTCTCCGAGGCGTGGATGCGCGAGCAGGCTGCGTCGCCAGTGTAACGTCCCTACAGCCTCTCCGCGGAGACGTCAGAGGAACTGCCAGGGGATGATGCGGGCCACGCGGTCGCGCTCGTCCACCTCCAGCTGCGCGGGGATGCCGGGCGCTTCGAAATACGTGACGCTTCCATCCGCCGGCTGGCGTTTCTTCCACGCG
This sequence comes from Longimicrobium sp., assembly GCA_035759295.1. Classification (GTDB taxonomy): domain Bacteria; phylum Gemmatimonadota; class Gemmatimonadetes; order Longimicrobiales; family Longimicrobiaceae; genus Longimicrobium. The sequence continues at coordinate 757 of DASTVC010000121.1, forward strand.
CCCTCGACGGCCTGCATCACCTCGTCCGTGCTCATCCCCACGCGCAGGGCCCGGGCGCGCTGCTCGCTGCGCACCTTGCGCAGGGAGCTGTCGGCCCACTGCCGGTACCACTCCAGAAAGCCCAGCTCCGTGGGCTCTACGTCCACGCCGCTGCCGTCCCAGATGGTGCCCCGGGGCGCGCCGTTCACCACCAGGTACGAGTAGATGGCGCAGCCGTGGTGGCAGAGCTCCAGCACGCCGAACGGCTCGTCGCTCCATCGATCCAGCACGTCGTCCGGATAGCCGCTGGACGCCTGCGCGAATGGAAACGGAGACCGCGGATCGACCGACTCCGCAGCCGCGGCCAGGGTCGCGAGCCCGTACGCGGGGCCCGGACCGCCGTTGCCGACCACCCGCAGGAACAGGCGGTAGTCTTCCGGCAGCTGGATTCCGTGATCGGCCTCGAACGCCCGGATCTCGGCCTCGGAGAGCGGCGGGTTGAGGCGGTACCCGTGCGCCGGCGAGCCGAAGACGCGCAGCCGCGTGTCTTCCGCGCGCAGCTGCCGCAGCGTTTCGGCAAGGTCGTCGATCCGTTCATCCACCGTCATCGAATCTTCCAGTCGTTCGGTCTCAATCGTTCCGCAGGCGCTCGTTCTCGACGATGCGGGCCTGCACCAGCTTGTGCACCAGCGCGTCGGGGAGCGGCTGGTCCGGGGCGAAGCGGATGGTGCCCTTGCTGGTGTCGTAGCCGGCCAGCTCGTCGCGGTGCGCATCGACCGTGGAGCCGCTCATCAGGTAGAAGGCGCAGTGCTTCGCGGTGGCGCCGTATCCAACCAGCGGGCCGTTCTGGCGAAAGGCGGGGAGCGAGTAGCTGATGCACTCCTCCGCGCCCGGCGCCGCCCGCCGGATCGTCTGCCGCAGCCGCTCCAGCGCGGCGCGCTTGTCGTCCGGCAGGGCGGCGAGGTACTCGTCCGGGCTCGTGGGTCTGGCCATCGCGCGCCTTACGGGCGGAGCGGACTGAGAGCGCGGATTCGCGGCTCGCGCAGGTACAGCCCCGCCCACACCAGCACGCCGAAGACGGACGCGAACAGGAAGAACGGATCCTCCATCCGCACGTGCGAGGCGGTGGCGCCGCCAAGGTAGCCGGTGAGGAGGATGGCGCCCAGTACGGCCGTGCGCGGCACCACGTACAGAAGCGTGCACGCCACCAGCACGATGCCGATCGGCGTCGCCAGGTGCTGCGGATAGCCGAACTGCACGGTGCCTTCCACGTACGGCGCGAACCGCACCGTGCGCAGCACGCCGTCCGCCAGCAGGAACAGCGCGGCGAACCCGCTTACGATCCGCCCCGCCAGCACCATCCCCCGCCCGCTCGTCCTTACAGCCGCGCCCCGCGTGGTGCCCGCCGCCGCGCGCCCCTGCTCGATCGTCGCCGTGATGCTCATCGTCGCTCCTCGTGGTGTCGGATTCAGGAAGCGGCTCTCTGCCAGCCTCTACCCATCCGACGAATGATGCGCGGCGGGATCGACAGACGGCCGCAGCCGCGGAGCACGGGCTCACGCGGCTGCGGATGAAGGAGCACCGGGCGCCGCCGGTCACGAGATCTCGTGACCGTTTTCAACCGCCACGCTTCCGGGCGGGAACTTCGCCTTGGACGTGGCCTTGGCCCCCACCCAGGGTCCGTGCACGTTGATCTCGATCTTGGTGTAGGTGTTTTCACAGGTTGCGGTGGCACGCAGCCCCGCCCCTTCGGTGCAGGTGGCGGTGGCGCCGCCGGTGACCACCTTTTCCGTGATGCCGATCGGGCAGTTCTTGCTCACCAGCTCCTGCGTGGGAAAGGTGCCGTCCGGCTTTTTGGCCCCCAGGTGCACGGCGATCGCCTGCCCGTCGAACTCCACCGGGATCGCATTCGCCGTGGAATCCTTCTGCGAGTACCGCAGGCGCGGCGTGGTGGTGGTGTTCCCGACCGAGCCAAGCTTCTGGCCACGCACCACCTGCTGTCCCATCTGCACGATCATCGTGTTCAGGTTGCCGTACTCGGTGACGAAGCCGTCCGCGTGCTTGAGGGTCACCTCGCCTCCACCCGCGAGGTTTCCGGCTGCGGCAACGGTGCCGCCAAACGAAGCAAAGACGGGGATCTCCACCTTCGCGCCCGTCACCAGGTCCAGAATGATGGTATTGGAGGGGACGGTTAAAGACGAAAGCGGGATGGAAGCACGCCACTTCTGATGGCACATGAACGGCATCTGGAACTTGGGTTTCATGAGGCACTCCTTTCTGCAACTGAATAAAGGGAACTGCGGACCGCGGAACAACGTGGGACGCCGGCGGCGCCAGGCAGGGGGAGAAGGTGGATGCGGAGATTGTCCCGCTGCCGGCATGTTCGCACGGCGAGGGAGACCGCCGCGGGCGGGTCCCAATCGAATGTTTCTATCGTGATCCTCGACAGGCCATTATCCGACAATCAATTAAATCATAAACGGCGTGTCTTGCCGATTACAAGGAAACGTTTGTTGCTTCGCCCGCCCCGGGAGATCCGCCGTGCAGCCGGTCCGCCGGGCCGCGGAAGGGGTGATGCACCCGCGCTGCGCGTCCCGAATCAGCCGCCGCGAGCGTCCGGCAGGAATCAGGGGTCCAGCGGCTCGACTGGCTGTCGGGTCTCCGGGGAAGGGGCATCGGCGGATGGGCGACGCATGTCCGCGTGCGGGCACGGCGGCTACACGTGCCGGATCCACTCGCGGATGACGGCCGCGAACGCGGATTCGCTCGCATCTACGTCTTCCAGATCGCGAAACTTGGCGGATGCGCGGTCATCGCCCAGCCACGTCAGGATCGATTCGGGATCGGCGATGGCTGCGCGGGCGCCGGACTTGTCCCGCACCTTCGCGCCAAAGTGGAGGATGATCTGCACGCCGGCTTTGGCGCGCAGGTGGAACGTGGCGAACCACTCCGAGGTGCGGAAGCTGGGCGCGTTCCACTTGATCCCCTCGGCGATCCCCGGATCGGCGCCCAGGATGATCCGCCGCAGCGCCAGGATCTCCGGCTTGTGCGGATGATCGAGCGCGTCGAGGAACGCCTCCACCTCCCCCGCCGATGCGCCGAGTCCTGCCTTCTTCGTAGAACGCGACAAGATGCTTATCCCGCGTGAGAGAGGCCGCAACCGGAGCTTCCGGCACTCGTGAGGCGATTGTCATTCCGAGGCCCGCCCGCACCACCGTCCGCCTCTCGCACGACGGGTTGCAGGGCCGAGGAATCTACCGTCTGTCACCACGAGGGCAGACGCGGCAGCCCGCTCCTCCCTTGCGGCCGCACGAGGGCTGGACAGGGCTGGTTCCGGGGCGTGGATCAGGCCACCAGCAGACGGAGAGTAGATTTCTCAGTCGGCGCCAGCGTGCGGAGTAAAGGATGGTTTCGTGCGGCGCCTCCTTCGAAATGACAAAAAGCGCTGCCCCGTAGCTTGTGCGATCGCTTGCGCAGCCGCGAGGCTGGATTCTGCGCTGCGATCCAAGGCCGGCGCGGGGGCGGACGAGGTCCTTCGGTCACGCGCAAGCGGTTACGTGGGTTGAAGTTCGGCGCGGCG
>DASTVC010000122.1:0-3016 GCA_035759295.1 Longimicrobium sp.
CCCCTCACCCGATCTCGTCAGGCGCGACGTCTGGGTGTGGGAAATTGGCGGAATCGGTTGTCGACGACGTCTCGGCCACGGACGAATAGCTGCCGTGGATTGCGGGAAGAGGCGCGGTCTGGCCAACGAGTCTCCACCGACTCGCACGCGCGGCTCCAGTTTTCTCGACCAGTCCGATTGTCTGCAGGTAGCCAAGATGGCGGAGCAGGTGGGCGTTTGAGATCTCTGTCGAGAGCTTTCCCTGCAGTGCCACGGACGACGAAGGCCCGAGTTCCGAGATCAACGCCAGCAGCTCGCGCTGGAGCTCCGTCAGCTCGTGCGAAACGCGCGTGGGCGGGATGTAGCCGCGGGGAAAGAAGCGCACGACGACTTCACCAGAGCGCTGGTGGAACTCCGGGCGGACGAGGCCGGCGCGCTGCGTAAGCTCACTGATCTTGATGGTACCGCGGCCCCACTTTTCGATGATGCCCCGGCGGTAGAAGACGTTCGCGATGGTCGGGTTCCAGGGAAGCGACGGATGCGGCGTCAGCAGGTCGGATGGGCGCAGGCCGAAGCGCAGCGGGCCCGTACTGGAGATCTCCAGCCGGTCGTCGAACAGGGCAATGCCGACAGAACCGCCGTGAACCGCGTAGTCCCGATGGCAGAACGCGTTCGCCAGCGCCTCGCGCAGCGCGACGGGCGGGTAGAGCGGATCGTCGACGCGCTCGAACAGGCCGGGCAGGATGCGCCCGGCGACGGGAAGGTGGTCGCGCAGGAACTGCTGTGCCCTGGCGAACAGCTGGAACGCGTTGCCGGTCTCCTGGCGCGTATCCACGAACTCCTCGATGTCACGTCCGCGGAACCGTGCCATGCGCAGCGTGCACTGCGGGAACAACGACAGCAGCCGGTCGCCGCGGCCGAACAGCACGAACGCGCCGTTGACGGGCTGACCCTCACGCATCAGGCCGAAGCCCATGAGCAGTTCCTCCAGCTTGCGGGTGAGCGGGTCGGCGATGCGGTTGCGGCGGATTGCCTCTTCGACCGTGCGGATGACTTCGGCCTCGTCCAGGTCGTCCAGGCCTACGCCGAGGGCGGGCTGCGTTTCCCACCGCCGGGAGGGGTGCATCCGCTCCACCAGCATCCGCTCGTAGTGCTCCGGCGCCATCTGCACCGTCGTGGGGCCCACCCGCATGTACGCGCGCCCGTCGTACGTGTACGGGCCGTCGCCGCGGGGGACGCGGATGAGCACGACCGCGCGCCCGTCGGGCAGTTGTATGGTCTCGGGCGAGAGGAGCGGGAGCGGGTCGATGCGGCGAATCTCGCGCGCGACGTCTTCCAGCGTGCCCGTGCTCACCTGCTGGCCGACGATGCGACCGTCGTCGCCGACGCCGAAGAGCACGAAGCCGCCGTTGCCGTTCAGCATGCCGCAGGCGGCCTTCGCGCCGTCGCTGCGCTGGCCGGTGGAGAGCTTGAACTCCACCTGCGCGGATTCACCGCCCGCGACCACGCGCTCGATTTCGCGCAGCGTGGAATCGGCGGCTTCGTCGGAGTAGTCTGGGAGCGCGATCAAGAGTCGGGACGCGAACGGGTGAGCGCGAGCTTCGTTTACTCCGTACGATTATACGCGTGCCTCACGTTGCGCAAGTGCTTTGTATTACGCGAGATACGCCGTACCACAGGTGGAAGATTGGGAGCGCTCCATGTTGGACAGCCGCGCGCACGCGTGACCACGGCGGTCCGCTTCGGAGCGATTTGTCCGACGGGTGGGGGATTGCGGGTAGAGCGAGGGGACAAACGAAAGCCGCACCCCGGTGGAGGTGCGGCTCGAATGCGTCTGGCGGATGAGGCGGAGCTACATGGATTCGTCGACTTCGGCCGTGGCGCCCAGGTCGGAGAGGACGGAGGCGAGGTCGTAGGCGGCGTATTCGTCATCCAGCTCGATCTCCGCGCGCTCGCCGGCGCGGGCACGGTCCACCACGCGCTGCGCTTCGGGAAGGGGGAGGCCGGTGTACTGCTGCACCGTCTGGGCGAGCGAGTGCGCACTGACTGTGGCGCGGACGTGGTGGATGATGATACGCGGCATCAGCCCACCACCTGAAGGGCAGTTTGGAGGTCCATCGCGCCCTCATAGATCGCCTTGCCGATGATCGCGCCGGCGACTCCCCGCCCCTCTCGCGCCAGCTCGGCGACGGCGAAAACATCTTCCATCCCCCGCATCCCGCCGGAGACGATCACTTCCGCGCCGGCGTGCGCGGCAAGCTCGGCGGAGAGCTCGAGGTTGGGACCCATCATCATCCCGTCGCGCTCGATGTCGGTGTGGATGATTGTGCGCACGCCGAGGTCCACCAGTGAGCGGGCGAGGTCGAACAGGTCCGTTCCGCTTTCCTCCGTCCACCCGCGCGCCGCCGGCCGCCGCCCGCGCGCGTCCAGCCCCACGGCGATCCGCTCCGCGCCCCAGCGCTCCACGGCGCGGCGGACGAGCTCCGGGTTCTCGATGGCCGCCGTGCCGATGACCGCGCGGGCGACGCCGGAGTCCAGCACCTCCGCGAGATCCTCCTCCGCGCGCAGGCCTCCGCCCGTCTGCACGCGCGCGCCGACCGTCGACGCAAGATCGCGGATGAGCGCGCGGTTGCTGCCGTCGCCGAACGCGGCGTCCAGGTCCACCACGTGGATCCAGCGCGCGCCGGCGGCGACGAAACCGGCGGCGACCCCGTGGGGATCGCCGCCGTAGACCGTCTCGCGGTCCGCACGCCCCTTCTCCAGCCGGACGCAGCGCCCGCGGCGCAGGTCGATGGCCGGATACAGGGCGAAGCGGCCGGCTTGATTCACACCCTCAGCCACGCGGCTTCGGCTGCGCGGGTGCGGTGCGGGCGCTGGAGGCCAGCAGCGGGCCGCCGGCACGTTCCATCACGGCGATGCGCGCGTCGCGCTGGGCGCGGAAGCGGCCGCGGGCGCCGCCGGGAACCGGGTCTCCGGTCAGGTAGCGGATGGAGGTGGGGTTCACCGGCCGGCCCGCCATGTGGAACTCGTAGTGCAG
>DASTVC010000123.1:0-7595 GCA_035759295.1 Longimicrobium sp.
CGGACATCGACCGGCGCAGCCTGGACGCGGCGCGCAAGGGCGAGTACCCGGACCTGTCGATGACGGAGACGCCGCTGCGCGTCCGCGACCGCTGGTTCACCGGCGGCCCGCCGTGGACGGTGCGGCCCGAGGCGCGGCCCGGCGTGACCTTCGAGCGGCGCGACCTGATCTCCGGGCCGGGATTGACCAAGCAGGACCTGATCTTCTGCCGCAACGTGGTCATCTACTTCGACCGCGAGATCCAGGAGCAGCTTTTCAAGCAGTTCCATGATGCGCTCGCCCCCGGCGGGTTTCTGGTGATGGGAAAGGTGGAAACGTTGATCGGCGAGGCGCGCCTGCTCTTCAGGCCGGTGAACAACCGCGAGCGGATCTTCCGGCGGCCGGTATGAGCAAGTCCAACGGATCGACGTTCGTAAAGGTGGCGCAGGCCGCCGTGGGCGGGCCGGACGACATCCTGGTCACGCTGGGGCTGGGCTCGTGCGTCGCCATCCTGCTGCACGACGCCGAGGCGCGCGTGGGCGGGCTGGCGCACGTGCTGCTTCCCGAGCCCGCGCTCTCCCGCGACCAGGGGAACGCCAGCAAGTTCGCCACGACGGCCGTCCCCGCGCTGGTGCAGGAGATGGCGCGGATGGGCGCGCGGCCCGGCCGCCTCAAGGCGCGGCTCGTCGGCGGCGCGGCCATGTTCCAGACGCTGATGGTGCCCGGCTCGCTGAACATGGGCGCCCGCAACATCATCGCCTCGCGCCAGGCGCTGGAAGACGAGGGGATCCCCGTGGTGGGCGAAGAGGTGGGGGGCGACTACGGCCGCTCCGTCCGCTTCTATGTGGGCGCGGGAAAGACGACGGTGAGCTCGGTGGGCAAGGCCGATGTCGTTCTCTGAGCGCCCGGAGCGCGCCCGGCCGCACACCGTGCTGGTGGTGGACGACAGCGCGTTCATGCGCCGCGTGATCAGCGACATCCTCTCCAGCACCGACGAGTTCCGCGTGGTGGGCACCGCGCGCGACGGCAACGACGCGCTGCGCAAGGTGCACCAGCTGGAGCCGGACCTGGTGACGATGGACGTGGAGATGCCCGGGCTGGACGGCCTGTCCGCGCTGGGCTACATCATGAGCGAGACGCCGCGCCCCGTCGTCATGCTCTCCGCCTACACCACGGAGGGCGGGGAAGCGACCATGCGGGCGCTGGACTACGGCGCGGTGGACTTCGTCGCCAAGCCGTCCGGCACCATCTCGCTGAACCTGGACACGGTGGCCGACCGGCTGCTGCAAGCGCTGCGCGCCGCGTCGACGGCGAACTTGGCCGTCCTCCCCGTCCGCGTCCGCCGCCCCTCCGCTCCACCGCCGCCGAACGACCCGGCGGAGGAGACGAACGGCGCGGCCCCGGCGCAGACGTCCGTCGCGCCGCCGCGCAGGCGAAAGCGGGCCCCCGCGCCCGCCGCGGAGCCGCCGACCCGCGCCGCGCACGTCGGCCGGTCCGCGGAAACGGTGGTGGCCATCGCGGCGTCGACGGGCGGGCCGCGGGCGCTCACGGAGCTGGTGCCGCGGCTGCGCGCGCCGCTGGGGGCCGCCGTCCTCATCGTGCAGCACATGCCGCCGCGCTTTACCCGCTCCTTCGCCGAGCGGCTGGACGGGATGAGCAGGCTGCGCGTGGTCGAGGCGGCGGAGGGCGACGTCGTCCGCCCCGACCACGTCTACCTGGCCCCCGGCGACTGGCACATGCGGGTGATCCGGGAAGGCGGCGAGGTGCGCATCGCGCTGGACCAGGAGCCCACCATCTGGGGCGTGCGTCCCGCGGCGGATCCCCTCTTCCGCACCGTGGCGGAGGCCTTCGGCGCGCGCGCGGTGGGCGTGGTGCTGACGGGGATGGGGAAGGACGGCGCGGAGGGGCTGCGCGACATCGTGGAGAGCGGCGGATACGGCATCGCGCAGGACCGCGCCTCGTCCGTCATCTACGGCATGCCCGCCGCCGCCGCCAAGATCGCCGACACCGTGCTGCCGCTGGACGAGATTCACCTGGGGATCGAGCGCGAGCTGGACGCGCGCGCGGCCCTTTCGCTCGCCGCCGCGCCTGGGGGAGAGAACCCGTGAACGCGCCCGCCGCACCTTCCGGCCTGGATTTCCGCACCCTCCTGGATCGCGGGGAGGGCGCGCAGGCCGTCGTATTCCGCCTGGGTGGGGAGATGCACGGCTGCGACATCCGCCTCGTCGAGGAAGTCGTGACCAAGCGGACCATCCAGCCCCTGCCGGACATGCCGCCCCATCTTCTCGGCGTGCTGATGCTGCGCGGGGAGATGGTGCCGGTGATGGACGTGGCCCCGGCGCTCAGCGTGACGCTGGATACGACGCGCACGCCGTCCGTCCTGGTCGTGACGATGGGCGACGGGCGCGTGGGGGTGGCGGTGGACGCGGTGCACGAAGTGATGGACGTGCCGGCGGAGTGCGTGCGCCCCGCGCCGCACACCGGCGGCGACCGCGACGCCTACGTGGTGTGCGTGGCCCGTATCGAAGACCGGCTGGTGACCCTGATCGACCTCGCGGAGATCCTCGGCGAGCGCACCACCCTGGACAGCGCGGAGAGATGAGAAACGTTCGGCAGGCGGCGGTGCCGCAGGTGCAGCTGGTCACCTTCAAGGTCGGCGGCGAGGAGTTCGGGCTCGACGTGTTCGCCGTGCACGAGATCCTGCGCTACCAGGGGGTGACCCCGGTGCCGCGCGCGCCCGCCTTCGTGGAGGGAGTGCTCGACGTGCGCGGGGCCGTGGTCCCCGTCATCGACCTGCGCAGGCGGTTCGAGGTAAAGGACTTCGCCTTCGACGACGACACCCGCATCGTCCTCGTCGAGTACTCCGGCGAGCGGCTGGGCCTCGTCGTGGACAGCGTGACGGAGGTGCTGCGGGCGCCGGAGACGAGCATCTCCTCCCCGCCCGCGTACATCCGCGGGCTGGCGGCGGAGTTCCTGCGCGGCATCGTGCGGCTGGAGGCGCGGCTGGTGCTGCTGCTGGACCTGGAGCGCATCCTGAGCAGCGAAGAGCGCATCGCCCTGGAGACGGCGGAGCTGGTCCCGGCGGAAGACGGAGCGGCGGAAGGGGCATGACCGCGCAGGAACTGCTGGACGAACTGGAAGCGCGCTACGCCGCCATCGACGCCCGCCTGGAAGGCGCCGGGGCGGGGGACCGCGATGCCCTGCGCCAGGAGATCGTCGGATTCTTCCGTGAGACGGAATCCGCCATCGACGGGCTGACGGCGCTCAAGGAGCGCATCCGCGGGCTGGTGGAGCGCTACAAGGCCCTCCCCGCCCCCGCGGCGGCTCCCGCGCCGCAGCAGACCATCGTCAGCGACCACATCGGCAGCAGCACCTACGTGGAGCGGGGGTGGACGGCCATCGCGTCGGGCGATCCCAAGCGGGCGGTAAAGGAGCTGGAGCGCGCGCTGGAGCTGGCCCCCAACGACCCGCACGCCGAAAGCCTGCTGGGGTGGGCGCAGATGCTGCGCGAGCAGTACGACGACGCGCTGATGACGTACTACAAGGTGCTGATGAAGGACCCCAACAACCCGCTGGCGCGGGTGAACCTGGGGTACATCTGCCTCAAGAAGGGGATTTTCGGCGAGGCCATCGAGCACCTGTCGCGGGCCATCCGCCAGGAGAGCGACCGCAAGGCGCAGATCTACGCGCACCTGTACATGGGGATGCTGTACCTGGAGCGCGAGATGTACGACGACGCGCGCTCCTTCTTCGGCCGCACGCTGGAGCTGGGGCCCGGCATGCTGGAGGCGTGGTGGGAGACGGGGCGCGCGTACTACCTGGAGGGCCGGCTGGAAGAGGCCGCCGAGGCGTGGCGCACCGGCCACCAGGCCAACCGCTTCAACCTGTGGGGTGAACGGTGCGGCAAGGCGCTGGCGCAGCTGCAAGCGGGGGAGCCGGTCTCCGTCGGCGCCTGACCCGCGCCGGGCAGACCGTCCTCCTCGCCCTCCTTCCTATGCTCTCGCCGGGTCAGGGGAGTGCGTTGACCCCAGCCGCAATCCCCACGCGACGCCGGGAGCCCAGTAGTGCCACGGAAGTGTGCCGTGGAGACTCGGCAGACTGTGGAATCTCATCACTCGCGACTGTTCGGAGCCTTAACTACTTGAACGCGTGATGCCGAACCCGCAACAGATCTTCTGGGACGATTGGGCGTTGCTAGTCATTCAAGCGGCGACGCTAGTTGCGCTTGTTGTTTATGTCTGGAAGACGTGGGAAATGGCGACAGCCACACGTGATGCGGCCAGTGCAAGTGCCAGAGCAATTGAGGAGGCCCGTCAAGCGAGGGCAGAGGCTCTCGCACCACGAGTGTGGTCTTTTTCAATCAATCTGAACTGACAAACGCGCAAGTCGTCATTCAGAATGCCGGTGCCGGTACCGCAAAAGATTTACAGATTTCGTTCGAGCCTCCGCTCCAAAGTTCGCACGGATGGGAAGTAAGCAAATATTTCGAAACAGCTAAGCCGATCCTTCCTCCGGGGGCACGTATAGAGCACGTCTTTGATACATGGGCGTCCTACCTCAAGAGCGAATTGCCTCGTTTATACAAAGTGCGTATCCGGTATGTGGGTGCGGAAACGAACATCCGATATGAAACCGAGCAGACGCTGGACATAACGGCGTTGCAACATCTTCTCGGATTGGAGCACAAGAAAATGCACGACCTCGTGCATGAAGTTAGTAAGTTGACTAAGACGGTAAAAAGTGAGTTGTCACGGATTGCCAAGCAGCTTGAGCGGAATGCGGTAATAGAAGAGTTCACACCTGCTGGGTACCAGAACGCCCGGAACGCTGTCGCGGCGATGCTGTCCACTTGGGATGCGCTACAACGGGTTGGCGAGGACCCCACCGCTGACCAAGCGCAGTCGGGCGCCGAGCATTTCCTGCGTCGCGTCGGTTATGATGCCGTGCGTGCTGGAGCTATACAGAGTCTCCCCGCATTGGGCGACACTCTAATCAGGATACTTCAGATATTACATCGCCCACGTTTTCTTGATGATGACCGCACGACTGAACTGGCCCAAGCCTATGAGGAATTGAAGCAGCACCTCGCCGGAATTCCGCAAGATGGAGAAACGCTGCCGGTACCTCAACCGGTTTCGGCGGACCAGGCGAATGGAAATACTCGTGACGCTGTTTTCGATTCTGCGATCGAGCCCGAAGGATAACTCTCGTTCACGCCGGAGATCCTAACGGTTGCAGCTGCAAGCGGGGGAGCCGGTCGCCGTCGGCGCCTGACGGCCGACCACGGTCGCGGAGCTGACCAGCGACGGAGGCGGCGGAGGACGACCCTCCGTTGCCTCCGTTTCTTCGTTGTGTGACCTTTCTTCTCATGATCCGCCCCCTCCTTCTCGCGCTCCTCGCCCTCTTCGCGGCGCTCGCACCCCTCCGCGCGCAGTCCGCCGCCGACACGCTGGCGGCCGGCACCGTGCGCGTGATCCACACGCCGCGCGAGCTCCCGCTGGCGCGCGAGGTCCTGGCCACGGCCACGCGCCCCATGCCGCTCCCCGGCTTCGGGCCCGGCGCCGTCCCCGACTCGACGACGATCGTCCTCGCCGCCACCCCGCGCGACTTCGCCGCGGCGACGGGCGGGGGCGCGCCGGAGTGGGCGGGTGGCATCGCCATCCCGGTCGAGCGGCTGATCATCCTTCCCACCTATCCCATCCCCGGCGTGCGCCCCGTGGACGCGGCCGCCACGCTGCGCCACGAGGTCGCGCACCTGGCGCTGGCGGAGCGGCTCCCCGGGCAGATCCCCCGCTGGTTCACGGAGGGGTACGCGGAGGTGGCCGCCGGCAGCTGGGACGTGGAGAGCGGATGGACGCTGCGCGTGGCCTTCATGCTGGGCCGCGCGCCGCCGCTGGACTCGCTGGAGCTGGAGTGGCCGCGCTCCGCCGCCCGCGCCCGCCTTGCCTACCTTCTGTCCGCCACCATGGTGGACCACCTGCGCCGCCGCACGGGCGACGAAGGGTTCGCCCTGCTGCTGCGGAACTGGCAGCGCGAGGGGACGCTGGACCAGGCCGTCCGCGTCACGTGGGGAATGACGATGGGGCAGCTGGAGGACGAGTGGCGCAAGGACGTCAAGCAGCGCTTCGGCTGGCTTTCCATTGCCGCCAACGTGGGGGTGGTGTGGTTCGCGGCCATGCTGCTGGGCTTTCTGGCCCTCATCCCCCGCCGGCGCCGCAACCGGCTGCGGATGGCCGCGATGGAGCGTGAGAACCTGATGCTTCCCCCGCCGCGCGCGGATGGGATGGACCTGGAATATCCGCTGGCCGGCCAGCCGGAGCCGGAGGGGCGCGAGTAGCCGAGCCCGCCCAGACGCGGAGGTGTAACGAAACGCGGGTGGTGGGGCGGATGTGTCCCCACTGCCCCACTTTTTGTGTCACCGCTGTCCCACTTTGGACGCCCACGGATGCGGACGGTAGCTGTAATTCCTTGTGGTACATTGGGTTGGAGCACCGCGTGATTTCGGCGCGAGGGTTGCTGTCTCCCTCCTGCCCGCAAAGGCGAAGTCGCGGGTGGGATGGGGCCGGAACAGGCACGGATGCCTGCTTTTCGGTACGGCAAGGTTCCCCCGGAGCACGATGAGTACGTCCTTCCGTACGATGTTCGCGGTGCTGATGATCGGCGGCGCGCTGGTGGCCGCCGCGGCCGCGCCCACCTCCGCGTCCGGCCGTGCCGCCGCCACCACGGACTACGTGGGCACGTGGGTCACCTGGTACGAGACGGCGCAGGGCGCCATGTCCCCCTGCGCACGCCTGTACGTCGTGTCCGAGAGCGACAGCTCGCTGGACGGGATGTGGTCGGTGCCGGGGTGGAACGGGCTGGTGCGCGGAACGGTGCGGCAGGGGCGCGCGGGGCTGGTGTGGCAGGGCGATTGGCGTGGTGCCGACGCCGCCGGCTCGTTCCAGTTTGCCTTGGAAGGTCCCGGCATTCCCGAAGACCAGTTCAAGGGCACGTACATCGCGGCCGGAGACGCCCGGACGCGCTACTGGAACGGCGCCCGCGAAGTGGATGGGCACACCCCCGAGGTCCCCTGCGCCTGGACCCGTTGAGGCGGAGCTCCGTCGCGGGGTTGACGCTAGGGTGCGCCCATCCTTAGCTTTGCGGGCATGCCCAGACCGACACCCGTCCAGACCCGCGCGGCGTCCCTGTCGCCAGCGCCCCCCGCGGCCCCCAGCGAGAGCTCGCTGCGTTTTTCGCCGGTGAACCTGGCGGTGCTGGCGCTTGGCCTGGCGGCCATCGGTGCGGGGTTCGTGGGGCTGGGCGGCGGGAGCACCGTGGCCGCCCCGCTGCTGCTGATGCTCGGATTCGCGGTGCTGGTGCCGCTGGGCATTATCCTGTAGTCCGCTTCCGGGCGCTTAGCTCAGCTGGTTAGAGCACCGGTTTTACACACCGGGGGTCGGGGGTTCGAATCCCTCAGCGCCCATGACGTCGATCGAAAAGCCCGGCAGGGACCACAGGTCTCTGCCGGGCTTTCTCTGCGTCCGACGCTTTGATCTTGATACCGATCTGGAAGCGAAGTCCGGCCGACGGTGTCATTCTGAGGGAGGCGCACGCCCGGTCCTTCCGGTTGCACCATA
>DASTVC010000124.1:0-10170 GCA_035759295.1 Longimicrobium sp.
GCGCTTGCTCTCCAGCGTGACCAGCGGCTCCACGTCGTAGCCCATCACCCAGGGGAGCGGGAGGTGGGCGAAGGTGGGCATCACGTCCGCCAGAAAGCACGCCTTCTCATCTCCCGAGCGCAGCAGCACGGACTGGTGATGCGGGCAGTGCCCGGGCGTGCGCAGCACCGAGATGCCGGGGACGATCTCCACGTCGCCCTCCACCAGCTCCAGCCGCCCCGCCTGCATCACGGGGTCGTAGTTGTCCGGCAGGTAGCTGGCGGACGTACGCTCGTTGGACCAGTGCGCCCATTCCCACTCGCCGCGCTGCACGTGGTAGCGCGCGTTGGGAAAGGAGAGGCGCACCTGTCCCTCGGCGTCGCGAAAGGTGTTCCCCCCCGCGTGGTCGAAGTGCAGGTGCGTGTCGATGACGACGCCGACGTCCTCGGCCCGGAACCCCGCTTCCGCGATCAGCTGCTGCAGCCGGTCGGGGTACGCGGGATCGGACGACGTGTTGTCGACGCCGTAGATGTCGAGGAACTTGTCGTTCTCCTTGTTCCCCAGCCCCGTCTCCACCAGCACCAGCTCGTCCGGCGTCTCCACCAGCAGGCAGCGGAGGCCCAGGGGAATGCGGTTCCGCTCGTCAGCCGGAATCCGCTTCTCCCACAGCGGCTTGGGCACCACGCCGAACATGGCGCCGCCGTCCAGCCGCACCAGCCCCGACTCCAGCGTGTGGAGCGTGAACGCGCCCAGCCGCCGCGTCTGGATGCGCGGCGGCGAATGCATGTGGTCGGGATTGAGGCTCACGCCACCTCCATGGACTGTGGCGCCGCCTTGCGCTTGCGCGACTTGCGCGCCTTTCGCTTCTTCAGCATCCGCTGCACCGCATCCCAGTCCCCCACCCCCTGGTCTTCCAGCAGGTCGATCAGCCGCAGCAGCACCTTTGCCGTCGCCACCGCATCGTCCAGCGCGCGGTGGCGGGATTCGATGTCCACGCCGAAGTACAGCGCCAGCCCGTCCAGCGAGCGCGACGGCAGCTGCGGCAGCAGCTTGCGGGACAGGCGGACGGTGCACAGCTGGCGCCCGCTGAGCGTCATCCCCGTGGCCAGGCTCATCTCGTGGCACATGAAGCGCCAGTCGAACGCCGCGTTGTGCGCCACGAACACGCTCCCCTCCAGCGCGGCTGACACCTGCCGCGCCACCTGCGCGAACCGCGGCTGGTCGGCCACCATCTGCTGCGTGATCCCCGTCAGGTTGGTGATCATCGACGGGATCGACCGCTCCGGATTGACCAGCGTGCTGAAGGTGTCCTCGATCCGCCCGCCCCGGACGCGCACCGCCGCCACCTCCGTCACCCGGTGGCCGCGCCAGGGAGAGCCCCCCGTCGTCTCCACGTCCACCACCACGAAGCTCTCCTCGCGCAACGGGCGAACGATGGCGGGCTCCTCCGCGGACGGCGGCGGCGCGACGGACCACACGCCCTGCGCGTCCACGCGAAAGCGCGGATCGCCGCCCAGCAGCGTGAACACGGCCGATGCCGCCGCTCCACCGCCGCCGGTGATCCCCAGCACGCGGTGCGCCACGTCCACGGAGGGCAGCGATTCGGCGGAAAGCACGCGCAGCGCGCGGTCCGTAAGCGAACCGTCGCGCTCCAGGCGCACGCCTTCCAGCGAAAGCACCAGCTGGCTCACCAGATGTCGTCCCGGCACACGGGCAGCGTCATGCACCGCCCGCCCCCGCCGCCGCGCACCAGCTCCGCGCCTTCGAACGCGATCACCGCGCGGTCGTCGTCCTCCAGCTCGGTGGTGCCCGTAAGGAACTCCATGGCGTCGATGATCCTGAAGCCGGCCTCGCGCTCCAGCTCGCGCATGGTGCCCTCGTTGCGGCTGTAGCCCAGAACCACCCCCGGACGTACCGCCACGAAGTTGCAGCCGCTGGCCCACTGCTCCCGTTCCTGCCGCGTGGGGTGCTGCCCGCCGCACCACACCGGCTGCAGGCTGAGCCCCACCTGCTTGAGCGCGCTGAACACGTCGTCGTACGCCTTGACCCCCTGGCCGCCGGGGCGGTAGTGCAGCGCGGGCAGGCGCGTGGGACCAAAGAAGTACGGTGGATACACCACGCAGTGCGTGCGGTCCACCATGGTGAAGATCATGTCCAGGTGGATGGCCGGGCTGTCGGTGGGAAGGACCACGACGATCACGTGGTCGATCCCCGCCTTTTCCTTCAGGCCGTCCACCAGCCCCTCGATGGCGGCGGGGCTGCTGCGCTCGGAAAGCCCCACCATGGCCAGGTCGGGGCGGATGATGAGCACGTCGCCGCCTTCGATGGTGTAGTCGCTGCGCTTTTCGTCGGTGCCGTCGTAGATGTAGCCGGCGTTGCCGCGCAGGAGCGGATGGTAGGTGAAGAGCGCCTTCATCAGCAGCTCCTCCGTCCACCGCACCGCGTAGCGCATGGCCCCAATGATCACCCCGTCGTTCACCACCATGGCGGCGTCGCGGGTAAAGAACAGGTTCGGCAGCGGGGGAAGCTCGTAGCTGACCTTGTTGAGCAGCTTGCTGATCGGCCCCTGCGCCGCCTCGCGCCCTTCTATGAAGCGCCGGATCAGCTCGTCGCCGGGAATGTCGTACAGCTCTCCCCCCAGCGGCTCCGACGACGCCACCTCCAGCACGCGGCTCACCAGGAACGTCCGCACCTCGGGCTCGTCGACGATGTCGCCCAGCAGGTCGCGCACGTCCAGCACCTCGGCAAAGCGCGACAGGATGGCGCGAAAGCGCTGGTGCTCGCGCCGTGCCTGCTCAAGGTCGATGATGTCGTCGTACAGGTACTGCTCGCGGTTGGACGGCGTAACCGCGAGCAGCTCGGGTCCTGGCGTGTGCAGGATCACGGTGCGCAGCGCACCGATCTCCGAGGTGACGCGCACCGTTGGCTGGGTACCGTTGGTCGTCTCGCTCATAGCCCCGGAACATAGCCAGACCCGCCGAACCGGGCAACGGAGCCCCGGCCCACCGCAGTCCCCAACCGAGCGCTCCCACTGCTACGCGCGCGGTCCGGAGTCCCCGAAAGAAAAAAGGCTCATCGCGGATTTGCTGCACGCCACGCTGAGCGGAAAGCGATGGCGGGCTCATCATCCGCGACCCGCTGTCCTGCACGTCGGCCGTCGTGGGTCGCACCGGGCTTCCCTGGGGACATCGGGAACGGCGGACGGATGGAAGCGCGGCAGGGGGCCATCCGCGTTTTTTCTGGCAACCCCTTTCCCGCCGCAGCGCCCCGCAACCCACCATTCCGGCTTCACCCGATGCGCGAGCTCGCGAACCGTCTTCTCGCGCGAGCCCGGCGGGAACGCCCCGGCCTTCTCGCGAGCCCAGGCTTCGCAAGATCGCGCATCAAGTGTTCGTGGAGGCTGGTTCCGGTGCGCTTGCGGCGGGACGTCTGCTCTCGGCCAGGGACGAGGATGGCGGGATAGGTATCTCCCAGAAAACGCGGATGGCCCCGTGCCGCGCGTCCATCCCTCTGCCGTTCCCGACGCATCCACACACGTGCGGAACAACCCTCGGCTACCGACGTGCCCTGACACCCTTCCACTGCATCGCGGTCATCGCGCCCTTGCAGGGCGTTACCCGCGGGTTGCAGCCAGGACCGCGATGGACCGAAAAAGTCTCACGCGGAGACGCGGAGAACGCTTTCCTCCGCGTCCTCCGCGTTTCCGCGTGAGACCTGCCCTTGTTTTCCTACCAGATGCGCACGGGCGTCTGGCGGATCATGGGGTCGCCGGGCTGGCACCCGAAGGCGCGGGCGAACTCGGGCATGTTCGCCACCGGGCCGATCGCCCGGAAGCGGCGCGGCGAGTGCGGATCCGTCTGCACCTGCACGCGGACGGCCTCGTCGCGCGCAATGCCGCGCCACGCCTGCGCGAACGCCAGGAAGAAGCGCTGCTCCGGCGTGAAGCCGTCGATCTGCGTGCGCGGGCCGTCGCCCAGCCTGCGCTGCAGACCCGCGTACGCCACGATCAGCCCGCCCAGGTCGCCGATGTTCTCGCCCAGCGTAAGGCGGCCGTTCACGTGCAGGCTGTCCACCGCCACGTATTCCGCGTACTGGTCCACCAGCATCTGCGAGCGGCGCCCGAACTCGGCCTTGTCCTCCGGCGTCCACCAGTCGCTGAAGTTGCCCTGCGCGTCGAACTGGGCTCCCTGATCGTCGAAGCCGTGCATGATCTCGTGGCCGATGATGGCGCCCATGGCCCCGTAGTTCACCGCGTCGTCGGCCGTGGGGTCGAAGAACGGCGGCTGCATGATCCCGGCGGGGAACACCACCTCGTTGCGCAGCGGGTTATAGTACGCGTTCACCGTCTGCGGCGTCATCCCCCACTCGTTGCGATCCATGGGCTGCCCCACGCGGGCAAACTGCCGCCGCGCCTCGAACGCCGACCCGCGCCGCACGTTGCCGAAGTAATCGCCGCGGTCGATCTCCAGCGCCGAGTAGTCGCGCCAGCGGTCGGGGTAGCCGATCTTGGGATCGAACGTGGCCAGCTTGGCCAGCGCCCGCTCGCGGGTGGCCGGGCTCATCCACTCCAGCGTGCGCAGGCGGTCGGCCAGTCCGGCGCGGATGTCGTCGATCATCTGCATCGCCCTGGCCTTGGCCTCCGGCGGGAAGGCCTCGGCCACGTACAGCTGCCCCAGCGCCTCACCGACCAGCCCGTCCACCGTGGCCCGGGCGCGCTTCCACCGCGGCTCCATCTGCGGCGTGCCTTGCAGAACGGTGCTGTAGAAGCGGAAGCTCTCGCGCTCGAAGTCGGGGCTCAGGTACGCCGCCGAGCCGCGCACCAGGTTCCAGCGCAGGTACGCCTTCCAGTCCTCCATCGGCACGTCCGTCATCATCCGCTCCACCTCCGCGAAGAACGTCCGATGCGGAAAGGAGAAGCGCTCCGCCCGCACGCCGATCCCCTGCAGGTAGCGGGTCCAGCTGAAGTGCGGGGTGAGCGAGTCCGCCTGGGCGGGGGTGGTGGGGTTGTAGAAGTTGGCCGGGTTGCGCAGCTCCACCGCGCCCAGCGACACCCGCGCCAGCCGCGTCTCCATCGCCATCACCCGGTCCGCCTGCGCCCGCGCCGCGTCGGGCGACGCGCCCGCCAGCGCCAGCATGTTGGCCACGTGCTCCACGTACTGCCGGCGCAGCTGCACCGAGCGCTCGTCGTCGCGCAGGTAGTAGTCCTTTTCCGGCAGCCCCAGCCCGCCCTGCACCACGTACAGCATGATCACGGAGCTGTTGGCCAGGTCCCCCTCCACCCCCGCGCCGAACAGCGGGGACAGCCCGTTGGCGTGGTAGGAGACCAGCAGCGACTGCAGGTCGTCCGTGTTCCGCAGCGCGTCGATGCGCGCCAGGTCCGCCTGGATGGGCTGGGCGCCCAGCTGGGCCAGCCGCATCGTGTCCATGGCGCTGGCGTACAGGTCGCCCACCTTCTGCTTCACGCTGCCGCGGGGCGCGCCGGCGGCGGCTGCCTCTTCCATCAGGCGGTGCAGCAGCTCGTCGTTGCGCGCCACCAGCTCGCTCCCCGTCGTCCACGAGCTGCGGTCGGCGGGAATGGTGTTGCGCGAAAGCCATCCACCGTTGGCGTACTGGTAGAAGTCCACGCAGGCGCGCGCGGTCTCGTCCAGGTTGCGACGGTCGATGCCGCCCGTGTTGCTGGCGAACGTGGCGGTCGTGGGCGCGGGCGCGGTTTCCACGCTGCCCGTCGGCGTGGCCTGGGGCGCCGGCGCGGTTGCGCACGCGCCGCAAAGCACCAGCACGCACGTCGGCGCCAGCACGTTCTTGAGGGATGTCATACGATGGGTTGATGGATGCGGGTGATCGCGAAGACCCGAGCGGGTGGAACGTACGTCGCCCCACGCCTCCGGTACAGTCCCGCGGGATGAACAGATGATTGGATGGGTGACCCCCCGTCGGTCAATCCGTTACCGAGTCTGCGTGAACGATGAAAAGGTTCATCGCGGATCTGGTTGCGACCTGCGGGTAGCGCCCTGCAAGGGCGAGATCATCCACGCTGCAGTGGATGGTGTCAGGGGCACGTCGGCAGGCGGGGGTTGCTCCGCACATGTGTGGATGCGTCGGGAACGACAGAGGGATGGACGCGCGGCAGGGGGCCATCCGCGTTTTCTGGGAGATACCTATCCCGCCATCCTCGTTCCCAGCCCGGTGCCGACCGCCTGCCGCAAGCGCACCGGAACCAGCCTCCACGAACACCTGATGCGCGATCTGGCGAAGCCTGGGTGCGCGAGAAGGCCGGGGCGTTCCCCCAGGAGTTCGCGCGCGGGGACGGTTCGCGGGATTGCGCATCGGGTGAAGCCGGAATGGTGGGTTGCGGGGCGCTGCGGCGGGAAAGGGGTTGCCAGAAAAAACGCGGATGGCCCCCTGCCGAGCTTCGGTCCGCCTGCCGTTCCCGACGTCCCCAGAAAAGCCCGGTGCGCCCCGGGATTGCTGACGTACAGGACACGGGGGGCGCGCATGGTAAACCCGCCATCCCTTTCCGCCCCGCGTGGCGTGCAACAAAATCCGCGATGAACCCGAAAAAAGGAGACGCGGAGCAGGCATCGCTCCGCGTCTCCTCAATCGTATCCGGCTCGTTCAGCGGCTGTTGAGCGCGAAGGAGAGGCCTTCCAGCTCCAGCGTCACATCCACGTTCTTGAGCGCCACGCCGCGCGGCACCTTGAGCCGCGCGGGGGCGAAGTTCAGGATGCCGCGCACCCCCGCCTTCACCAGCCGGTCGGTAACCTGCTGCGCCGCGTCGGCCGGCACCGCCACGATGGCCATGTCGATCTCCTCGGCCCGCACCACCGCGTCGATCTCCTCGTCCGCGCGAATGCTCAGGCCGCCCCACTGCGTGCCCACCTTGCGCGCGTCAGAGTCGAACACCGCGCGGATGTTGAAGCCGCGCGCCTCGAAGTCGCGGTAGCTGAACAGCGCCGACCCCAGCTTGCCGGCGCCGACGAGCGCCACGCGCCAGCTGCTCTGCAGCCCCAGGATGCTGCGGATGCGCGAGAGCAGCTCCTGCACGGAGTACCCCAGCCCCCGCTTGCCGAACGAGCCGAAGAGCGAAAGGTCCTTGCGCACCTGGGCGCTGGTGGTGCCGCCCCGCTCCGCCAGCTCCCCGCTGGAGATGGTTTCGGCGCCGGCGGCGTCCGCCTCCTGCAGCAGGCGAAGGTACAGCGAAAGCCGGCGCACGGCCGACTCGGAAATCTTCTTCATACAGCCACTCGGAACCCACTCCCGCGGGCGGGCGGCCCCGCGCTCCGCCCGGTCTTGTGAAATTCTTCACAAGATAGGAGCAGGAGCGGCAAGCGTCAACTCACACGGAACCCGCCAGATCGCGTACCTACTTTCCGCCACATCCTGCGGAACATCCGTCCATTCTCCATGCTTTACGAATGGACAGACCGACCCTATATATCGAGACGAGCATCGTCAGCTACCTTGCCGCGGATCCCAGCCGCCACCCGGTCACCCTGCGCAACCAGCAGCTGACGCATCGGTGGTGGAACACGCGCCGGCAAGACTACGCGCTGTTTACCTCGAAGTTCGTGGTTGATGAAGTAGCCCGTGGCGATCCGGGAGTTGCCCAGCAACGGCTCGCGTTGCTCACACCTCTGGCAATGCTTGCCTCGGAACCGGCGGTGCTCGAATTCGCTGAAGCACTCCAGCGGTTCGTCCCCCTGCCCGTGCAGGCGCGGGAAGACGCATTCCACATCGCGACCGCAGCAGTGAACGGAATGACATACCTCCTGACGTGGAACTGCAAGCACATCGCAAATCCGCGGTTGGGCCCGCGAATTGAACGTATCTGCTCGTCGTGGGGGTACAGCAAGCCGATGCTTTGCACGCCCGAGGAAATGCTTCGCGGAGAATAGCGAATGTGGGAAGATCCAGTCGTGGCTGAAGTCCACAGGGTTCGCCGGCAGATCATGGCCGAGTTCAACAATGATCTCGGGGCCTATTTCCGGTACATCCAGGCACTGGAGGAAGAGGACCGAAAGCGGGGGGTAAAGTATGTCTCCCTTCCTCCTCGCCGTCCCGAGAACTACACACCAGACGCTGCTTGATGGACGGCAACAAGTACCGCCCGGATGGGAAGATCCCGATCGTAGCCGAAGTACACCGGGTCCGGCAGGAGATCCTGACGGAGTTCAACGGAGATATGGATGCCTATCACCGGCACCTGAAAAAGATCGAAGAAGATGGGCGGAAGAAGGGACGGATCGTCATCGACCGCTCCGCGCGAACACGATCACGGCCGGACGCGGCCTGACGCCGACCCGTCAACCGCCCCAGCTGCCAGATTGGCTGCTTTCCGCGATGAATGAGAGAGGGGGACGCCCGCGCGGCGTCCCCCTCTTTTCATTCCCCGAATACCCCAGCCGACAGATCGGGCGGCGGAGCGCTCCTTTCGCGCAAGGCGCGCGCAAGGTCCACGAAGCGCTCGGGGGCGAAGGACTCGGGGCGCGACTGCAGGTCCATCCCCACCTCGGTGCCCAGCGCCGCCACCTGTTCCACCGACAGCCCGTAGGCGTCGCGGAGAATGCGCTGGAACTGCTTGCGGCGCTGGCCGAAGGCGGCGCGGGTCAGGTGGCGCAGCGAGCGCTCATCCTGCGGCGTGACGCGCGGCGGATCGTGCGGAACGATGCGGATGACGGACGATTCCACGTCGGGGACGGGGCGGAACGACTTGCGGCCCACGTTCATCACCCGCTCCGCGTCGGCGACGGCGCGCACACCCACGGCCAACGCGCCGTACGTCTTGTTCCCCGGATCGGCCAGGATGCGGTCCGCCACCTCCTTCTGCACCATCAGCACGATCTCGCGCGGGCGGGGGCGGCGCTCCAGCAGGCCGAAGAGGATGGGGGTGGTGATGTTGTAGGGGATGTTGCCGATCACCTTCAACCGCGACGGATCGTCCGTCACCTCCTCCAGCGGCACCTGCAGCACGTCGCGGTGGATGACCCGCACCCGGTCGTTCCCCGCGAACTCCGCTTCCAGTCGCCGCGCCAGCTCGTCATCCAGCTCCACCAGCACCAGCCGGCCCGCGCGCTCCGCCAGGTGGCGGGTGAGCGCGCCCTGCCCCGGCCCGATCTCCATCACCTCATCGTCTAGGGTGGGATCGAGCGCGTCGACGATGCGGCGCTGGGCGTTGGGGTCGATGAGGAAGTTCTGCCCCAGCGACTTCTTGGCGCGGGGGCGCCGGCCGGAGCGGTCGGGATGGGCCACGGGGCTCAGAAGCGGACGACCAGGGCGGTCCGGTCGTCGGGGGGAACGTGGGTGGCCTCGCCGGCGCGGACGAACAGGCGCTCGATGATTGATTCGGGGTCGTCCGCGCGCAGACGCACGGCCTCATCCACCAGCACGCGCTCCCCCTCCACCTCGCCCGCGTCCAGCGCGTCGGAGAGGCCGTCGGTGAACAGGAAGAGCAGGTCCTCGCCCCCCGTCCACGCCACCGTCTCTTCGCCGTACGTGTCGCGGTCCACGATGCCGAACGGCGGGTCGGTGGCGTCCAGCCGCTGCGGCTCGCCGCCGGCGGTGATGCGGAAGGCGTGGCCGTGGCCGGCGTTGGAGTAGGCCAGCGTCCCCGCGACGGGATCGATCACGCAGTAGAACAGGGTCAGGTACATCTCCGTGTTCTCCAGCTCGTCGATGACCGCGCGGTGGGTGCGGTGCAGCACCTGGCTGGGGGCGTCGCCCTCGCTGGCGTGGATGGCCACGGCGCTGATGGTCAGCGCCATGATGAGCGCCGCGCCGAACCCGTGGCTGCTCACGTCGCCGATCAGCACACCGAGCCGCCCGTTCGGCAGGCGGAACAGGTGGTAGAAGTCACCGCCCACCGACTCGGCGGGGACGCATCGACCCGCCACCTGCGCGTAGTCGGCGAACTGCTCCAGCGGGGGAAGGAGCTTGAGCTGAAGGTCGTGCGCCAGCTCCAGCTCGCGCACCAGCCGCTCCTGCCGCAGGCTCTCTTCGATGAGCCGGTTGTTCTCCACCGCGGCGCCGATCTGGCTGGCGATGGCGGAAAGGAGCTTCATGTCGCCGGCGCTGAACCCGTCGTTGCCGCCGCGGCCGATGAGGTTGATGACGCCCACCGCGCGCGCCTCGCCCTCCGGCGGCGTGTAGCTGACGGGAACGGAAAGGAAGGAGCCGCGCTGCCGTTCGCCGCCG
>DASTVC010000125.1:0-2686 GCA_035759295.1 Longimicrobium sp.
GGATAACCTCAGCCCGCTGTGCGCGGCGCGCGGTGGAACGCCCGCCACACCAGCGGCGCCAGCAGCAGCGCCATGCCGAGCAGCTTCGCCCACCGGGTGCCGCGGCCGGCGGCGGGACCCATCGCTGTCATGACCGTGAGCGCCAGCCATCCCACCGCCAGCGCGCCGACGACGATGCGCGCGGCGGTGCCGTCCCACACGGAACGCACCTGCACGGGGGATGCGGCGCCGGGGGCGCGGGGCCGTGCCTCCAGCCGCTGTGCCACCGCCTGCCGGAACGCGTCAAAGCCTTCCTTGCTCCCGAACTTCTCCCACACCTTCCACTCCGAGCCGTGGTGGGTGCGGATGGTGAACGAGCGGGTGCCATCCATCTCTTCGGCGACCACGGCGCTTTCCACCGCGTCCCAGGGAAGGGAATGCGCGCCGCGAAAGAGCGAGTAGACCATCCCCTCGCGCCTGATGATCCCGAGATCAGATAGTTCGTACTCTGCCCACGGCCGCCCGAAGCCGATCACCGCCGCGAAGAGCAGGACGATGGCGATCATCAGGAGCGGAAACGAGTCGATCACCGGGCGGGCGATGCGGGCCAACGGCTCCCATTCCACGGCAAGGATCAGAAGCCCCGTCATCACCATGCAGCCAGCCAGCAGGCGCGGCCAGTGCACGGCGACGGAGCGATAGCGGGTTGAGGTCATGTGCGGTGACGATGAGGCGGATGGTGGAACGTCGATGCGGAGATGACGGTCCAGGGCGGTCCGTCGGGGCTCGATCTGCGTCCGCTGGCCGCCCCCTCTCCCGGCCTCTCCCCCGCAAACAGCGCGGGAGAGAGGTGACGCGGGCCGGACGTCCGGAGCGCGGTCGGGAATGAGGACGCGAAGACAGCTTCCCGAAGCGGGATCGAATTCTCCCCTTTCTCCCGCGCAGCGGGGGAGAGGGGCCGGGGGAGAGGGGGTTTCGTCGGGCGCCAGCTCGATCTCTTTCGTCGAGCCTCGAGCCCAGCGGCAACTCCCCCTCCGCGTCCCTCAGACCACGGCCGCCGCCGCGCGCCCCGCCGTCCGCCCGGAGAAGATGCAGCCGCCCAGGAACGTGCCTTCCAGCGCGCGGTAGCCGTGCATCCCCCCGCCGCCAAAGCCCGCCACCTCGCCCGCCGCGTACAAGCCGGGAAGCGGCTGGCCATCCGCGCGCAGGACGCGGGAGGAAAGGTCCGTCTGCAGGCCGCCCAGCGTCTTGCGGGTCAGGATCGAGAGACGCACGGCGATCAGCGGGCCGGCGTCGGGGTTCAGGATGCGGTGCAGCTTGGCCACGCGGATCAGCCGGTCGCCGCGGTAGGCGCGGGCGCCGCGCATGGCCGTGATCTGCGCGTCCTTGCCGAACTCGTTGTCCAGCTGCCGATCCCGCGCGACGATCTGCGCCTGCAGGGCCTGCAGGTCGATGCGCGGCTCGTCCGTCAGCGCGTTCATCCCCCGCACCAGCTCCGCCAGCGTGGGCGCCACCACGAAGTCCGCGCCCTTCTGCTTGAATGCCTCCACCGGCGGCGGCGCGCCGGGAAGCACGCGGCTGAGCACCTTGCGCACGCTCTTGCCGGTGAGATCCGGGTTCTGTTCGCTGCCGCTGAGCGCGAACTCCTTTTCGATGATCTTCTGCGTGAGCACGAACCAGGTATAGTCGAACCCGGTCTTCAGGATGTGCTCCAGCGTGCCCAGCGTGTCGAAGCCGGGAAAGAGCGGCGGAGGCAGCCGCCGCCCCAGCGCGTCGAACCACAGGGACGACGGGCCGGGAAGGATGCGGATGCCGTGCATGGGCCAGAGCGGATCCCAGTTCTGAATCCCCTCCGTGTAGTGCCACATGCGGTCGGGGTTGATGATGGTCCCCCCCGCCGCCCGGCTGATCTCCAGCATCCTCCCGTCCACGTGCGCCGGAACGCCGCTGATCATCCGCCTGGGCGGCTCGCCCATCCGCTTCGGCCAGTTCTGCCGCACCAGCTCATGGTTGCCGCCGATGCCGCCGCTGGTGACGATCACGGCCTGCGCACGCAGCGCAAAGTCGCCGGTCACGTTGCGCGTGGACGGCCTGCCGCGCGCCTCGTCGCACGGGTCCAGCACCGCGCCGTGCACGCCGTCCACCGCGCCGTCCGTCACGCTCAGCCCGTCCACGCGGTGGCGAAAGCGGAGTTGCACCAGGCCGTCCTTTTCCGCCTGGCGCACGCGCTGGATGAACGGCTCCACCACCGCCGGCCCCGTTCCCCAGGTCACGTGAAAGCGCGGGACGCTGTTGCCGTGGCCAATGGCGCCGTATCCGCCCCGTTCCGCCCACCCGACCACGGGGAACCAGCGGATGCCGCGCTGGTGCAGCCAGGCGCGCTTTTCCCCCGCGGCAAAGTCCA
This sequence comes from Longimicrobium sp., assembly GCA_035759295.1. Classification (GTDB taxonomy): domain Bacteria; phylum Gemmatimonadota; class Gemmatimonadetes; order Longimicrobiales; family Longimicrobiaceae; genus Longimicrobium. The sequence goes on from DASTVC010000125.1 coordinate 2,384, forward strand.
CGTACGCCTCTGCCCAGCGCCGGGGCCACGCGTCCTCGTCGCGGTCGAAGCCGGCGGTGCCCATCCAGTCGGTGAGCGCCAGGTCGCGCGAATCCTTGATCCCCATCCGCCGCTGCTCCGGCGAATCCACCAGGAACAGCCCGCCGAAGCTCCAGAACGCCTGCCCGCCCAGCGACTGCGGGGGCTCCTGCTCCAGCACGATCACCCGCTTTCCCGCATCGGCGAGCTCCGCCGCGGCCACCAGGCCCGCGAGCCCCGCGCCTACGATGATGACGTCCGCGTCGTGGGTCATGTTCTCCGGGG
>DASTVC010000126.1:0-5235 GCA_035759295.1 Longimicrobium sp.
CTCGGCGGCCCGGGCGCGTGCGGCATCCCATGCGCCTCCGCGTCCGCAACCGGGGATTCCCCGATCGGCTCACGGCAGGATCGGCAGGCTTCAGACGCGGCGGCTCACGGGTGCCTCAGCCGCATGCATTGTGGCACGTTCGGCTCTTTCATTACTTGCGCGTAGCGTCCCGTGCTCCGCATATACTCTTTGTTCCCGCCCCGCCCTTACCCCGTGATCCCGCAGTGATCGATGCCCGGCAACGCGTTGCGTGATGATCTCCAGCGACAGGTCGATGCAGGCAAGGTGGTGGCGATCGTTGGCGCCGGCGTGTCCGTCGGCGCGACCAAGGGCAAGCCCGTGGCATCGTGGCAGGGGCTCCTGCGCCACGGGGTCGATCGTTGCCGGGAACTACCCACCGCGGGTCTGACCGAGGCAGGCGCCAAGCTACTCCACGAACAGATCGACTCCGGCGATCTGGACATGATGCTCGCCGCCGCCGAGGTCGTTTCCCGCAAGCTCGGCGCGCCCGGGGGCGGTGAGTGGCGGCGCTGGCTGCGCGAGACGGTCGGCGAGCTACGGGCCGAGCAGACGAATGTGATCGAGGCGCTCCGGGATCTCGGGGTTACGATCGCGACGACCAACTATGACGGGCTGATCGAGGAGGTCACCGGCCTGCCGCCGGTGACGTGGCGGGATGGCGCAATCGTGGAGCGGGTGCTGAAGGGTGACGAGCAAGGCATCCTCCACCTGCACGGGTACTGGAAGGATCCCGAGTCGGTGGTGCTGGGCATCCGCGACTACGAGAAGGTGCTGGGCGACGCGCACGCGCAGACCATGCAGCGTGCGATGCGGTCGCTGAACACCCTCGTCTTCGTCGGCTGTGGCGAGGGGCTGGCCGATCCCAACTTCGGCGCGCTGCTCCGCTGGTCGGAAGGCGTATTCGCCGGCTCCGAGTACCGGCACTTCCGGCTTGCGCTTGATCGTGAAGTTACGGGGCTTCAGGCGCGGCATCCCGCCGAACAGCGGATCTTAGTTCTCGGCTACGGCCCTGATTTCGGCGACCTGGCGGGATTTCTACGCGGCCTCGGTTCCACCGCGAAACCGGGCGTATTGAGCCCGCCTCCGGCGAGCCCGACACCCGCCGCCTCGCTTCCACCCGCGCCCATCTGCTTCGGGCGCGATGCGGAGATCGAGGATCTGATCGCCACCCTGCTCGCCGACGAGCCGGAGCCGATTTCCATCCTTGGGCCGGCGGGGATCGGCAAAAGCACCATCACGCTGGTCGCGCTGAACGATCCGCGCGTCGCGGAGCGCTACGGCGCGCGCCGCTACTTCATCCGCTGCGATGCAGTGCGCACGCGCGAAGCGTTCGCTGCGGCCGTAGCCACGGCGCTCGGCCTGCCGATCGGGCCGCAGGTGGAGGTGGCCGTGCTAACCGAGTTGGCGTCGGGGCCGGCCGCGCTCGCCATCGACAACGCCGAGACGCCGTGGGAGGCGGACACGCTCCGGGTCGAGGAACTGTTCGCCCAGCTTACCGCGGTGCCGGGCTTGGCTCTGGTCGCCTCCCTGCGCGGCTACAGCCGACCAATGGGCGTGCGGTGGCGGCAGGCCATCGAGCCTCGCAGTCTGCCGCTGGACGATGCACGGAATGTCTTTCTCGCCATTGCGGGTCAGCAGTTCGCGAACGATACGAACCTTGATCGCCTGTTGCGCGCGTTGGATGGCGTGCCGCTGGCGATCACGCTCATGGCGAACGCCGCGGAGGGTCAGCCCGACCTGGCGGATACGTGGGCACGGTGGGAACGCGAGCGCACGAAGATGCTCCAGCGCGCCGGGGGAACGGACCGCCTACTAAACATCGAAGCCTCATACGAGATCTCCATTCAGGGGCCGCGCACGACTGATGAGGCGCGGCGGTTGCTCTCAATACTCGGCTTTCTGCCCGGGGGCGTGGCACGCGGTGACATCGAGGCTGTCTTTCCGGGTCACGGCACCCGTGCTGCGGCTCTGCTGCGGCAGGTGGGGCTGGCGTTCGACGAAGCGAACCGCCTCCGCCTCTTGGCGCCGCTGCGGGAATACGTGCATCGGGAACATCTACCCGACGCCGACGACCTGCAGACAGCGCTTTTGCATTTCAGCGGGCTCGCATCGCTAGGAGAGAAAGCTGGGTTCGAAGGCGGTGCTGAAGCAATCGCCCGTCTTATCCCCGAGATCGAAAACATTGAAAACACGATCAAGCAATTACTGGATGGGCCCGCAAGTAGTGGCGCGATTGAAGCTGCCATCAGTTTGGGCCAGTTCGCTAGATTCACAGGCTTGGGGACGACGGTCCCCTTGGAGAAGGCGATTGAGATAGCGTCCATCCGCGGCCACGACAAACTTAGTGCCCGGTGCCATGCCTACGTGGGCGACATCGCGCTTGCGCGTTCGGACCACGAGCGTGCGCGCACGCGGTACGAGGAGGCGCTTGCGCTGTACAAGGGCGTGGGTGACATCCTCGGCGAAGCCAACTGCATTGCGAGCCTGGGAGACATCGCCCTTGAGCGTTCGGACCACGAGAGCGCGCGCACGCGTTACGAGGAGGCGCTTCCGCTGTACCGGAGCGTGGGGAACATTCTCGGTGAAGCCAACTGCATCACCCGCCTGGGTGATATCGCTCTCGAGAGTTTTGACCACGAGAGAGCGCGCGCGCGTTACGAGGAGGCGCTTCTGCTGTACCGGGGTGTGGGTAACATCCTCGGCGAAGCGAACTGCATTCAGAGCTTGGGTGACACCGCCCTCGGGTTATCGGACCACGAGAGCGCGCGCAGGCGCTACGAGGAGGCGCTTCCGCTGTACAGGGGCGTGGGTGACATTCTCGGCGAAGCAGGCTGCATTTTTAGCTTGGGTGACATCGCACGTAGGTGGTTGGAACACGAGCGTGCACGCACGCGGTACGAGGAGGCGCTTCCGCTGTACAGGGCCGTGGGCTCCATCCTCGGTGAGGCCAACTGCATTTCTAGCCTTGGCGACATCGCGCGTGCGCGTTCTGACGATGAGTCAGCGCGCGCGCACTATGAACGAGCGTTATCGCTTTACGAACGAATCCCGCAGCCGTACTCCATTGGACAAACCCACAGAAGGCTTGCTCGGGTAGCGGCCAACGAGAGCCTGCTTCGCCGACACGTGGATTCCGCGAAGGAGGCATGGCAGAGTATCGGGCGCGACGACTTGGTGGCGAATCTGATCGAAGAGTTCGGCGTGGAGTGACCTGCGCTCTCGCCCGCAGTGGGAATAGGCGGCTGTTTGGGAGGATATCGGATAGCGACTGACGTCGGCGATGGAGCCGGGTTCATCACAGCACCTGTGCTTGCGACCAGAAGCAAACGAGCAAGGCCCTGCCGGTGACGGCGGGGCCTTGTTGTATCCGCCTCAGAGGTAGGACGGCTGGCGCGGTTCGACGCGCGTGTGGGCGCGGGATTGCCGGATGGTCGGGGGAGCGTGCGGAGTCTCGTGGTCGAACGTTTGCATAGGCGTAACCGGTTTCCCCGCGAACCCGGCTTCCCATCACCCAAGGCAGGGCACGCTGTCGGATTTGCTGGACCTTTCCGAGCTCTTCGGCGACTTTCGCGACGAGGGCCGCGCCCAGCTGGCGCGGCTCGACGCCGCGCTGTCGGCGCTGGAAACCGGTCAGGCGCCCGACGACGCCGAGCGGTCCGAGCTGATGCGGGCGCTGCACACCATCAAGGGGAACGCGGCCATGCTGGGGCTGCGTCCGCTGCAGGAACTGGTGCACGGGGTGGAGGATGCGTTCAAGCTGGCCCCCGCGCCCGCCGCGCTGCCCCTGGACGTGCTGCACCGCGCCGCCGCCGCCCTGCGCGGCGCGCTGGAGGCCGCCGGCTCGCCCGCGCAGGAGGAAGCGTTCACGCCTCTCTCCCCGCTCCGCGCTGAATTGGCGGATGCCCTGCTCGCGCCGGCCGGCCCGCCCGCGGTAACCGCGGACGCGGAGGCACCCGCCGGGCTTGGTGCGGAGGCATCGGCCGGGACGGACGCGGAGGCATCGGCGGGGGCGGCGGAAGTGGACGAGGACGAGTCCGCGGCGGACGAGTCGGCATCGCCCGCAGGTCCGGAGCCGGAATCGTCGGAAGCGGCCGTGCCGGTGCCGGAGGAAGCGGAACGACGGGCGGAGGATCCCGCGCCGGCATCGGCTTCCGCGGCACCAGCGGCGGGCGGCGGGGCGGGGGTGCGGGAGGAGACGCTGCGCATCCCGTTCGCGCGGCTGGACCCGCTGCTGAGCCAGGTGGACGACCTGGCGCGCGCCGTGGAAGGGCTGCGCGCCCGGGCGGCCGAATCCGCCGAAGCGCTGCAGGAGGCCGGCCTGCGCCGGGCGCTGGCGGAGCGGCTGGAGGGGCTGGACACCACGGCCTCCGCCGTGCGCCGCTCGGCCACCGCGCTGCGGCTGGTGCCGGTGGAGCGCCTGTTCTCGCGCTTTCCCCCCGTGGCCGCGGAGCTGGCCCGCGCGCGCGGCAAGCGGGTGCGCGTGGAGCTGCGCGGCGAGGGCACCGAGCTGGACAAGGCCACCGCCGATGCCCTGCTGGACCCGCTGCAGCACCTCGTCCGCAACGCCGTGGACCACGGGCTGGAGACGCCGGAGGAGCGCCGCGCCGCGGGAAAGCCGGAGACAGGCACCGTCTACCTCTCCGCCGCGCAGGAGGGCGACCGCGTGCGCATCGAGGTGGAAGACGACGGCCGCGGGCTGGACCGCGCGCGCGTCGAGGCCCGCGCCCGCGCCCTGGGGCTGGTCGGCGCGGACGAGGCGCTGGAGCCGGAAGAGGTGGACGACCTGCTCTTTCGCCCCGGCTTCAGCACGCGGCTGCAGGCGGACGAGGTGTCGGGGCGCGGCGTGGGGCTGGACGTGGTGCGCGACGCCGTGGAGCGGCTGCGCGGGCAGGTGCGGGTGGAAGAGGGGGAGGAGGGCGGCACGCGCTTCGTCCTGCTGGTGCCGCTGACCGTGGCGCTCGTCCCCGTCCTCTTCTTTCAGGCCGCGGGGCAGACCTTTGCCATCCCCGCGCTGGACGTGGAAGAGACGGTGCGCGCCGGCGCCCCCGGCCGCGTGGGGCCCGCCGAGACCGTCGCCGTGCACGACGAGGCCGTGCCGCTGGTGCGCCTGGACCGCCTGTTCGGCTGGGAGGCGGCGCCGGACCCGCGCTTTGCCGTGGTGGTGCGCCGCGGCGCGCGGGCCGCCGCGCTGGGCGCCGACCGGCTGCTGGCGCA
>DASTVC010000127.1:0-6417 GCA_035759295.1 Longimicrobium sp.
CCCGCCTGCGCGGCGACGGCCTGCTGCTGATCGCCATAGCCCAGGTGCGACGCGTTCAGCCGGTGATCGCCCTCGCGAAGCCGCAGCCGGAAGCGTCCCTCCGCATCCGTCACCACGCGGCGCTCGCCGGTCGACACCTCAACCACCGCACCCGCGATCCCCTGCCCCGACTGCGCATCCAGCACCGTTCCGGTCACGATGACGGCGCGTCGTTGCGCCATGGCCGGAGCAGACGCCAGCATCGCCAGCGCGAACGCGGCGAGCGCCGGGCGTGTCCAGCGGCGGAATCCGAAGGAACGGAGCGGGAGCATCATTCGGCACCCCGAGGCCAGGAGGGAAAGGGCGAGGCTCCGACGGCGATCCAGGGCGCGGATCGGCATCGCGAGCCTCCTCACGTTCGGGGGCGATCCGCGGAATGTCAATGCGGAGGTACGATGCCCAGCCCTGGCTGCGTGACGGTCGCACGTACCCGGGGGCCATCGGATCATCTCCCGTGGGTGCCCGCCGGGGTCCTGAAGCTACAGGGAGAGCGTGCCGGTGAAGTACGAGAGCAGAAAGCCGCTCCACGCGCAGATGCCCACCACCACGTGCCAGGCGCGCCTGCGGACGAACACGGCGGAGAGCTGGATGGCGGCCTGCCCAAGCACGGCGATGGGATAGCCGATGCCGAAGGAGCGGAAGTAGTCCATCCCCTTGAGCGCCGTGTCGGCCAGGTCCAGCAGCAGAAAGGCGGAGAACAGGACGAAGAAGTAGCGGTGCACCCGGAAGTAGTGCTCCTCCAGGTCCACCTGCCCGTCGCCGGAAAAGCGGGGCGCGCTGAGCGAGGCCAGGTAGAAGAGGATGGCCGGCTTGAGCAGCAGGAACGCGAAGTGGCCGAACGTCCAGCCGGTGAAGGTGCGCCAGCGCAGGATCATCCACCACTCCCACGCGCATGCCGCCAGCAGCCCGATCATCCACCCCACCGGCAGCCAGTAGAAGTGGATGCGGGCGCGCTCTTCCGTCAGATCCGCCAGCGCCTGCAGCAGCTTGGCGACGGCCAGGCCCAGGATGAGGGTGGAGAAGCCGGCCAGGTAGGTGAAGGTTTCCACGAGCGGAGGGGGATCCGAAGCCAGACCTGCGGGTGCCGGTGCCGTATGCGCGCCGGCGCGTACGAAGCTCGGGATACGGACGCGCGCCCGCAACGGTTTCGTGCGCGGCGGGCCGGGCTCAGTCGCCGCGCCAGGGCGTGATGCGCGGAATCCAGCGCGGCACGTGGGAGCGGTACACGCGGTAGCTCTCGCCGAAGCGCCGCTGCATCCCCGGCTCTTCGGAAAGCAGGAAGTAGGCGTGGTTGATGAGAAGGAACGCGCCCGCCCAGATCGCGAGCACGCCGGACCGCCCCAGCAGCGCCTCGCCGATGAGCATCAGCAGCACGCCGCTGATCATGGGATTGCGCACGTGGCGGTACGGCCCCACCGCCACCAGCCGCTGCGTGGGGTCCCACGGTGCCAGCGTGCCCTTCCCCACCCGCGCAAACAGGGTCACGCACCACGCGAACAGCGCGAAGCCGATCGCGAACACCACCACCCCTGCCCCGCGCGAGAGCCCGTCGACGGCCGGCGTCCCGCCCCAGCGGATCGATGCCGCGTCGGTGCCCAGCAGCCAGCGCGGCACCACCACCGTCACCATGAACGGCAGCAGCAGAATGGAGAGCAAGTGGCGGAGGATGGTCAGCATCGGCGGAAGTTCCGGGAAGGTCTGCGTCAGATCCCCATCAATCCACTCGCATGCACCGCCCAATTCCACGCGGCGGGCGCGAGAAGGACGGCGATCGCGGCGACGTACACGCGCCGGCCAGTGAGCACCGCCAGAACGTGCAGCACCAGCATCACGGCCCAGAACGCGAGGAACACGGAGTGGAGCATCGCCGAGCCGCCGTGGTACGGCAGGCCGAAAAGATCCAGGAGCCCCGTCGGCATGGCGAACAGAGTAAGGAGCGGCGTGACCACCAGCCAGTCGTATACGCCGGGCCACTCGCCGTATGTGACACGCACTCCCACGCCCGCCAGCAGCAGCGCGCCCGCCCACATCGCGGCCAGCAGCGCCAGGGCCGCGCGCGGGCTCAGCGGGTCTCGCGCCGCGAGGACAGGATGGTGATCGCGGGCGTGCAGATCCACGGGAAGGCTGGGCATGGGCAGCGGAGTGGGCAGATGTGCGGCAAGGCCGACGCTTCAATGTCAGTCGCGCGCCCAACCGATGCAAATGCGCAGATGATTTCTCACACGGAGGGCACGAAGGACACCGAGGATCAGAATCCCGTGTCCTCCGTGCCCTCCGTGTGAGACCGCTCCTCTACTGCGTTGCGCCGTAGAAGTTCGCGCGCCACAGGCGGCGCACGGCGGGCTGGCTGAAGCCCGAGGGCGCGGCCGCGGTTCGCTGCACGCCGGTGTAGTTGTACCACGCGGAGCCGAACGTGGCGGCATCCGCCTTGGCGGTAAGGGTGTTCTCCAGGCAGTACACCAGGTCGTCGGAGCCGAACAGGTCGGTGTACGTGGCGGTGGATGACGTCAGCGTGCAGTCGCGCATGGTGTACGCGATGAACGAGGCGGGGTACGTCACCGCGTCCCAGGTCTCCGTTTCCATGGGCGTGTTGGTATACGAGTCGGGGTCGCTGGGGCCGTCGACCATGTCGTACAGAAAGCCCGCGACCGCGCCCTCTACCTGTGCTCCATCCTTGCCCAGGTACCAGTCCTGGTTCTCCAGCGCCCAGTCGCTGCTCCCCGTGTTTACCAGCGAGTCGCCGGCCACCCACATGGAAAAGAAGTCGGCGAAGCCCTCCACGAACGCACAGTTGAAGTTGTACTGCACGTTCACGGCGTGCTGGTTCTGCGCGTTGCAGTAGTAGCTGGCGGGGGGCTCGATGGCCTTCCAGTGGAACGCGTGCCCGTACTCGTGCACGGTGACGAAGGTGCCGTACTCGTTGAACACCCGGGAGTAGTTCTGCCGGATCAGGTCTTCGTTGGGAAAGTAGTTGGTGGTGTCCGTGGTCCCCGTGCTGACGCGGATGGGGAGCCGCGTGGTCCGCTTGAGCCCGAAGCGCGACTCGGCCTTGGGCACGTAGCGGTTCAGCAGCACGTACACGTGCCCCGCGTAGTAGTTGTTGGCCTGCAGCGAGGGGTTGGCGCCCACCGCGTCCGTAAAGCTCACCCCCGCGCTGCTGCCGTTCTGGTTGGTCACCAGCACCGCGTTGTTGCGCAGGTGGATGGTGGCGTTGTACAGCGCCGTGCTGCAGGTGATGCTGAAGGACCCGTCGGCGGCCGTGTACACCGTGAAGGGCGCGCCGGAGGCTACACGCGACGCGTTGACGCACTGCACGTCGATGGCGGCGTTGGCCACGGGCCGGTGCGCCTGGGCCACCTCGTGCCAGTACCAGAACATTCCCCGCGACACGTTGACGTTCGCCACTGACCGGGAGGATGCGCCGGCCCCCGCCGGCAGCGTGTCGATGAACGGGCCGAAGGAGCCGAAGAGCGGCTGGCGCCCGGCCGGCACCGCGGTGGCGTCGTACCCCTGCGTCAGGTGCCCGCCGCCCTCGTCCACCAGGATGTAGAGCGTTTCCGAGCTCCCCTCGATCAGCAGGGTGTCGCCGGCCATGGTGGAATCGCCGTCCGCCGGCTGGGCGCGCGTGACGGCGACCACGCGGTAGTAGCCGGCGCGCGGAAAGGTGACGGTGGCCGTGAGCTGCCGCTGGGCGCCGCGGCCCAGGGTGCCGCGAAAGTTGGCCACGGGGCGTGTGGGCGGCGGCTCATTCGGCGCGGCGGGCTCATCGGCGTCCAGCACGATCAGGTCGTACTCCACGGCCGAGCCGTGCCGGGCGCGCGCGTTGGAGGTGATGACGATGGGCGCGCCGGGACGGAAGGCGCCCGTGGCGTGGATGTCCACGTCCACGCGCCTGGCCGCGAGCGCTTCGCCCAGTACCGCCGTCGATCGGCCCGTGGGGCGGTCGTCCCGGCTGCCTGTGGGATGGTCGTCGCACGCGGACAGCAGCGCGAGCAGGAGCGTGCCGCACATCCAGCGGCCTGCGGTGTGTTTCATGCGCCCTCCAGGTACCATGCATCGAATGCGGCGGGAAGCCTGCGGCCCCCGCTATCTCGTGCATGTTAAGGCGCAAAAAGAGGACCATACCGCCCGTCATCCGTCGTCATCCCGCACAGTTTGTTTCCGTGAACAGCGGCCGCGCATCGGGCGATGACGGACACGGCGATGCAGCCTCCGCGGCATCCCACCGCCGGGCGTCGGCCAGGTGCAATCCGCGGCGCGACGCGTTGCTTGCGTCCACGGCCCGCACCTTCGATAATCTCCAGAATCCGCTAAAATCCATCCCCCGAAACACCGGAGCGCCCTCGCGATGCTGATTCCCCGCTACTGGTCGAAAGCCGAATCCACGGCGACCACCCCGGCCGGAAAGTTCGTGCGGTTTCACGTGTGGCGCGGTTCGCGGACCAGCCCGGCGGAGGCGCAGTCGCTGGCGCAGGAGGCGGTGGGGCGCGTCGCGGATCGCATCCGCGGCGGGGCGGGCTTTCCCGAGCGCTACGCGTACGGCGACCGCCCGCTGCGCGAAGAGGTGATCAGCGAGTTCGCGGCCGGGGCGGCGGGCGCCACGGTGGATGCGCCGGACGCCGCCATCACCCGCAATTCGTACGGCGCGCTGGTGCTGAACGCGGCCCGCGCCTTCTTTATCGACGTCGACGTAGATGCGTCGGACCGGCCGCAGCCTTCCGGCTCGTCGCCGTCCTCCGCGTCCGCGGTGGACCCGATGGCGGCGGCGCGTGAGCTGGTGGATGCGCTGCCGATCCCGGGCGGGGTAAAGTCCATCCTGGGCGGGCTCTTTGGATCGAAGCCGGCGCAGCCCGCGCGCCCCGCCGCGCCGCCCCCTCCGCCGCCCGCGCCCGCGGACCCGGCGTCGGCCGCGCTGGACCGGCTGCGGCGCTACGTCGCGTCGCATCCGGAGTGGCGGGTGCGCGTGTACCGCACCAGCGCCGGCCTGCGCTACCTGGTAACGCACGACGTGTTCTCCCCCACCGCGCCCGAGACGCACGCGGCGATGAACGCGCTGGGCGCGGACCCGCAGTACGTCAAGCTGTGCCAGGTGCAGAAGACCTTCCGCGCGCGCCTTACGCCCAAGCCGTGGCGCATCGGGGTGGAGAACCCGCCGGTGACCTTTCCGTACGACGGGCCGGGGGAAGAGGCGCAGATGCGGCAGTGGGAGGCGCGCTACGACGCCGCGTCTCGCAGCCGCGCCACCTGCCGGTTCGTGGAGGAGATCGGCAGCGGCGCCGAGCACCCGGACGTCGCCCCCCTCCGCGCCCTGCACGACGAGCACACCCGCGCCACCTCGGGACTGCCGCTGGCGTAGTCCGCGGCGCGGCGGCCGGCAGAAACGCTGACTTGCTGAGGAGGCGCCGCAGCCTGTTGATACGACGTAGCCTGGCGCCGATCGAAGCGTCTCGCCGCCAGAACCGTGGGGCTGGCTTTCGCGCGGAAGCCGAGCAGGTGCCAGCCTCAGCGCCTGATCTCGCGAAGTGGTGCATCACGATCGACGGCCGGCACTCTCGATCCCCTGAGATGCCGGCCGTCGTGTGGCGCCCATCGAGCGGCCCGATCAGCGGCGCGCAAGAATGCGGTCATACTCCGCGTGTGAGCCGATCCAGTACCAGACTACGGTGTCGCCGTCCAGCATGCCCAGCGCGCGATATCCCAGCCCGATGCGAGCGGAGTAGATCGGCTCCGTGGGATGTACCGGCTTGAAGCGTAGCCCGGATGGTGAGGGTTGCTGACGAAAAGCCGGTAGGCCACGCGCGCCTGCTCCTGTACCTCGTCGGGCAGCGATTCAAGCGCTTTGCGGAACCGCTCCGTGGTCCGGGATCTCACATCCGATCGGGATCCAGCGGCAGCGTACGCCCGGCCCGATGCTCGGCGAGCGCTTCTCGTGCGAGCTCCGCGAGGGTATCCGGAGAGCTGGCGAACGCCTCCGCCCACCGCTGCTCGTCCTCGATCTCCGCGAGAATCGTTGCCGCGATCGCGTCCTGCTCGGATTCCGGAAGTGCCTTCGCGACCCGAATTGCTTCTTCGAGCATGTGAGTCATCGCTTCCCCACCGACAAGGTTCAGCCGCGCTGGATCACCAGAACCAATGTACTGCCCATCCGCTTTGCTGTGAAGCCGGGTGGGAGCGGGCGGGCGTTCATCCCGTGGAGAAGGTCACGCCGGGTGGGTGCGTGATCCATCCGCCGACCGCGCCGTGCCGGTCTGCAGGCGCGCGGCGCGGGCGAGTGTATCTGCTTCGCCGGTACTGACGGGATCCGCGGCCGCGTCGGCACACCGAAATCATCAACCCTCCCGCCCAGCCCGCTACGGCACGGCCGCGCCTACCGGCGCC
>DASTVC010000128.1:0-5753 GCA_035759295.1 Longimicrobium sp.
CGCGCCTGGTCCGTTCAGAATCATCGAGTCGGAGGCGGACGCGATGAGAGTGGTGAACTACTGGGCCGACGAGGGCGCTACGTGGTTCAAGATTCTGAGCGGTCCCACCGCGGTGGTTCGCGCGGTGGTGAGTGCTGCTCATGCGCGTGGGCTGAAAGTTTCAGCACATCTGTGCGCCGTAACTTTCACTGAGGGCGCGCAGCTCGGCGTTGATGTACTGCAGCATGGCTTCATCACCAACAGCGAGTACGTGCCGGGCCGGCAGCCGGACGTCTGCCCGCGGGGCAACCAGCGCGCGCAGGCGGACGTGGACGTGGAGAGCCCCGCCGTGCGCGAGAGCATCCGCCGCATCGTGGCCGCCGGCACGCCCGTCGTGAGCACGCTGGGCGTCTACGAGTCGGTCATCCCCGGCCGGGCGCTGGACCCGCGGGCGATGGAGATGCTGGCCCCCGCCGCCCGCGCCGAGGTGGAGGCGAACCACGCCTCGCTCGCCACCTCGGGCTTCACCGTCCCCGAGCGGCTGCTGACGAAGATGATGCAGTGGGAGCGGGACTTCGTGGCGGCGGGCGGGCTGCTGGCGGCGGGCTCGGACCCGTGGGGCACGGGCTTTCTCCCCGGCTTCGGCAACCTGCGCAACTACGAGCTGCTGGTGCAGGCCGGCTTTCCGCCCGAGCAGGCGGTCGGCATCCTGACCCTGAACGGCGCGCGCATCCTGGGCGAGGAGGCGCGCACCGGCTCCATCGCCCCCGGCAAGGCCGCCGACCTGGTCGTCATCCACGGCGACCCCGTCGCCACGCCCTCGGACATCTACGAGGTCACCCTCGTCTTCCGCGACGGCGTCGGCTACGACTCCGCGCGCCTCCGCGACTTCGCGAAGGGGAAGGTGGGGGTGTATTGAGGATGAGGAAGTCGCCCGAACCGTCTCGCCGCGGCGTCGGCTTCCTGCGTGAGTATTCCGTATTCGCGATGTTGACTTCCTGAGGGAGCGCCGCACAGAACTCGAAGCTGTTCAACGGCTTGCGCGCGACCGAAGGATCTCCTCTCCGCCGCGGTGGGGCCAGCCGTCGAGCACCGGAGCCGGCCCCGGGGTCGTGCCGGCGAGATCCTTCGCTCGGCCGCCGGGCTCCGTCATGACGGCACGTCGCGGCGCGGCGCCTCCCTCAGGATGACTGGCTTTGGGATGCCCCCCGATGGGCATTTTCGCGCGGTCAGCAGGGAAGCACGGTGGCGGCGCTGCCGATAACGCTGGTGCCTGCGTTCAGCAGGTGAGCCGATACGCGCCCGCGGTTCAGCACCACGTCGCCGATCAGGAGAACGGGCGCCGCCAGCCAGGCAAAGTAGCTCAGCCCCACGTAGTCGCTGAACACGATGGTGTGCAGCCAGTCCTGCTGGAACAGGTAGAACCAGCCCACCACGCCGGCCGAGCAGACCAGGATCACCGCCGGGGGCAGCAGGTGCAGGCGCGCGTTCCTGCGCACCAGGACGGCGATGCCCAGGAACAGCAGCACCAGCGCGTTGGCCGCGGTAAAGATGCGGAACTCGCGGACCAGCTTCGCCGAAACGTCCAGGTACCGCGTGCGGGCGAGAACCGTCAGCCGCGTCATGACCAGCGGGAAGATGGAGACGCGCCACAGACGCTGCTCACGGATCCCGGCCAGGACGGCGCGGCGGCAGGCGCAGTCCGGATCCCGCATCTCCGCGGCGACGGTGCCCACCTTTGCGTGCAGGCTGTCCGCCAGCATCTGCCGGATGGCCGCGATCTCCCCTTCTTCCCGCAACGCCAGGTGGGCGGCGAGCTTCCCCAGCCAGCCGGCGTCCAGCGCGTCGACCCTCTTCTCCACGCGGCGCTCCACCTCGGCGCGGATCACGTTCTTCGCCACGCCCTCGACGAAGGTCGGGTGCGTGTACGACGCCACGAACGCCGATCCAAAGAGCAGCGCGCCGCCAAAGCCGAGTGCCGCAACCAGGATGCGCAGCCGGGACATCGCAGCCAGCCGGATGAAGTGCGGAGAAGGGTTGCCCGGGAGCGCCGTACGCGATCCCGGGCCATCGCGTTTCAGTGGGGAGGCTCTGAGGAAAGTCGGTGCGGATCGGATACAGCGGCCGGTAGATCGTGGGAGTTGATCCACCCGAAGCCGTCGCAGCGCTGGCAGAGGACGGTGCGCGTCTCGCCTCCCGCGTCGCCGACGTCGTAGACGCCGTCTCCGCCGCACGTGGCGCACTGACGTGTGCCCGCGGGCGGGTCCGGCACCAGCGGCTGCAGCACGGGAGACTCTCGCGCGGCCCGCTGCAGCACGGCGTAGATGGCCAGCGGGTCGGTCTCGGGCTCGGTGGGATGGAAGAGCGAGTCGCGGTCCATGCACAGCACGGTGCCGTCGGGACGCAGCGCCCAGGTAAAGATCAGGTTCGCCAGCAGCGGAAGGGCGCCCAGCTCCTCCTTGCACACCCGGTTGGGCCAATCCCCCGGGTGCCACGCCTCGCCGGGCGGTGGCCCCAGCGCGTCGATCTGCCGCTGGATCTCGGCGGACTGCTCCGCGGTCGGCGTTCGGTTCGGCATCCCGCCTCCCTCGACAGAATCGCGCGCCGCTACGGCCGGCGCAGGTACGTCAGGCCGCGCCCGCGTAGCGATCCGCCATCCACCGCCCCGCCGCGGCTTCGTCGTGCGGGGAGGTGAGAAAGCGGGTCCAGGCCTGCTGCTCGTGCTGGACGGGGACCAGCTCCCACACGCAGAGGGTGGGCTTGTGGTCGGCGTCGCGGGGAAAGAGCGCGAAGTCCGCCATCGCCTCGCCGTTCTTGTAGAACACCGTCTGCCACATCTCGTTGTTGTTGCGCCAGGTGCAGACGATCAGGAAGTAGAAATCGCTTCCGCAGCGGTGCAGGATGACGAAGCCGAGTCCCCGCGCCTCCAGCGGGTTCGCGGTGAGGTACGCGCGTGCCAGCCGCGTCACCTCGTCCGGAACCGGCAGGTCGGTGGGATGCACCGCGTACCACTTGAGCAGCACGCCCGGGGCCTCCAGCGGCTCGCCGGGCGTGACGTGCTTGGGGACGTGGCGATACCCCGGGTCCACGCCCGCGTCCGTCTCCAGGATGTGCGCCAGGTGCGTCGTATCCGCGATCATCGTCCCTATCGTCTGCCGGAAGCCGCGCACCAATCGGGCGGCGCGCGACGTCAATGGTACCGCTCTACCAGCACGATGGGCGGCCGCCCCTCCGCCCGCCACTCCGAGGCCAGATAGCCGTATCCGCCGGGATGGTCCTCCAGCGCGAACGCCGCCTGGGCGGGAGGGACGATGCGGTCCCGCACCTCCGACGTCCAGAAGCCGAACCGCTCCCGCTCGCCGATCCACTCCAGCGGACTCGCGATGTCCGCCCGCACGAACTGGACGATTCCGGCGCGAAGCAGTTCCGCGACGTCGTCGCGGCCCAGCGCGCGGAGGCGGACGGCATCCACCCGCCCCTCCGGCGTCCACAGCTCCGTCAACGGAAGGCTGACGACGATGCGCTGATGGGGATCCATCCTGCGGAGGTCGGCGGTAAGGGCAGGCACGGGGAAAGCGGTCAGCGGCGTGACGCCGTGGTGGGGGAGCGCCTATCCCTCGTCGTCATCCAGAAACGGCGACGGCTTTTTGGGGCGGGGGCCCAGCAGGCCGATGGCGGTGTGGATGTGGCGCGCGGCTTCGCGGCCGTCGTCGTCGCGGCGCAGCACCCGCTCCGCGATGTCCAGCGCGTCGTGAATGCGCTTTCGCGTGTCTTCGGCGAGATCCGCCTGGTCGACGGCGCGGATGATCCCTGCCAGCCGGGAGGCCAGCTGGTCGGCGTAGAGCGGGCTGTCGCCCACCCGCAGCGCCTCCGCGTGCGCGGCGGAGAGCTGCCGGAAAAACTCTTCGGTTTGCGCCATCGTTGCACCTCCCCGGCGTCAACGCTCCAGACGCCGGCGTCGCAATGATCCGAAATGTTGACTTCCTGAGGGAGCGCCACGCATATCCTGATGTCACACAACCGTTTGCGCGCAACCGAAGGACCTCCTCTCCGCCGCTGCGGGGCGAGCCGTCGAGCGTCGGGGCCATCCCCTCGGTGATGCCGGCGAGATCCTTCGGTCGGCGCCGGATGCATCGTAGAAGCAAGTTGCGGCGCGGCGCCTCCCTCAGGAAGTCAACTCCTGTGACGGTTTACCAACACCCCCGCAGGCGGCCGCCCGCGCCTCCGCCGCTTGCCATAATGCGATCCCTTCCGGGCGCGCGCCCCGCTACAAGTCGCCGCCGTCCGGCCCGGCTTACCGGCTGAGCGTGCCGGAGCGCGTCTCGTAGCCGGCCACGCGGGTCCAGGCGTGGCCGGCGCCGGACGGGCGGATGGCCCAGAAGTCGAAGTCGGCGAACTGCCGGTCGCCGGCGGCGTTCAGCACCGTCCACCCGGTGGTGCCGTGGTAGGTGGCCGCCGTCTGCACGAAGCGCGAGGCCAGCGAGTCCACCTCCACCCCCGTCGGCGAGGCCAGGTACGCCAGCGCGGCCACCCAGGTGGCGTCGTACACGGCCAGCGCGAACGCGTCCGGCGCGCTCCCCGCGCGCGCCTGGATGCGCGTGGCCACCGGCTGCCACTTCTGCTGGGCGGTAAAGTCCAGCCCGAACAACGCCGACGGAAAGCCCACCTTCTCGGCGAACGCCACCGCCTCGGGCCGCGCCGTCAGCGCGCCGCTCTGCGCGATGCCGTCGGCGCCGTACCAGCGCACGGAAGCCAGCACCGAGTCCGCCGCCGCCGCCGCGAAGATGTCGGCGATCTCGTCGAAGCCGGCCAGGTACACCGCCACCTGCGACGCCGGCCGCGTGGCCAGCGCCTCGCGCACCGCCGTGCCGATGGACGCCACCGTCGCGCCGAAGCTGGTGGTGGACGCGCCGTAGCCCAGCCCCGCCGTCACTGTGCCGCCCCGCGCGGTGAAGGCGGCGCGCGTGGCCGTGTGCAGCCCCTGGTTCCCCGCGTCGCCGCGCCAGACGGGGACCACGGTGCGGATGCCGTCGGCCCACATCAGCGCCGCGCTGGCCACGCCCTCCAGGCTGTCCGCCGCCGTGAAGCGAAAGATGCGGTCGCCGCCCAGCGCCAGCGACCCCGCCGTGCTGGACTGGCTCACCACCATGATCGGGTTGGCGTCCACGTAGGGCCTGATGGCGGCCAGCTCGGCGCTGCTCTGCGGCCCGATCACCAGCTGCACCCCCGCCGCCCGCAGCGAATCCAGCGCCGCCAGCGCCATCGCGGGATCCAGCTTCGTGTCGCGCACGTCCGCGCGGAAGGTGATGCCGCGCCCCGCGGCGTAGCGGTTGGCGTCTTCCACCGCAAGCTCCATCGCCGCCTTGCTGGTCACCCCCAGCGACATCCAGTTCCCCGTCAGCGAGAAGATCCCGCCGATGGCGACCTCATGGTCGTCCGACGCAACGGGGTCGTCCTGGCACCCGGTGGCGCCCAGCAGCGCGAATGCGGCAGCCGCGATCGCGACCGTGCGGCGGGCGAGGGAGGGGCGTGAAAACCAGGTAGTGTGCACGATTTCCTTGGAGTGGGCGGGAGGACGCCGGGCCCGCGAGCATGTATCGCCGGTGAGAACGCTTGATTTTAATCGCCGAGGCGCGGAAGCGAAATGGACGCGTGTCATGGCCCCTCGCAATGCACGAGCAGGCATCTACTCTGACTTGGTCTCACCTCGTGCGCCAGCCGCTCCGGGTTTGATCGTGTTCAGCACCTCCTCGATCCCCAGATGCGCGAACACA
>DASTVC010000129.1:0-3386 GCA_035759295.1 Longimicrobium sp.
TTCTCCGGCCTCACAACCCGAACCGCCTGTTCCAGATTTACCGATGCGCTACTTCGTTACGATTGCCGGCCGCGAGATGCAGGTGGACCTTACCGGTGCCCACCCGGTGGTGGACGGCACGCCCGTAGAGGCGCATCTGAGCCACCTTCCTGGCACGCAGACGCGGCACCTGCTCATGGACGGCCGCTCGTACACCCTGGCGGCCTCGCCCGGCGAGCGCCGCGGGCGGTGGAGCATCGGCATCGGCGCGGAGCGGTTCATGGCGGATGCGGTGGACGAGCGCACCCGCGCCATCCGCGAGATGACAGGCGCCGGCGAAGACGTGGCCGACAAGACCATCGTCGCGCCCATGCCGGGGCTGGTGCTCAAGGTAGAGGTGGAGGTGGGGCAGGCGGTGCGCGCGGGGCAGGGCGTGGTCGTGGTCGAGGCGATGAAGATGGAGAACGAGCTCAAGGCGCCCGCAGACGGCGTGGTGGCCAGCATCGCCGTGCAGCCCGGCCAGACGGTGGACAAGGGCGCCACGCTGATCGTGCTGGAGTAGGGAAGTGCGTTAGTGCGTCAGTGCGTGAGTGCGGAAGGGATGCCGTGAGTGCGGACGTGGATGAGCTCTCTTTCTGCGGTGACGTGGTCGCGCCGGATGGACTGGGCGCGGTGGCGCCGCTGCTGACACAATGCTCGTGGCCATTGGAAGTGTGGCGCTCCGGGTTCGACGGCTCCGACATCCTGCGCGGGGGCCAGGAAGGGGTGGAGTTCGAGATGGATGCGGGGCAGGGGGCGGTGAAGTTCTTCTCAGGGTCGATCGAGGCCGGTCCGGACACCGCGCTCCGCCTTCTCGGCGAGCTTTCGGACGCGTTGCGCCAGGCGGGGCTCCGGCACCGCATCGAGATCGACGCGGCGGACGGATCGCGGCTCGGCTACCTGCACCACGACTGGCCGCGGGGCGAGTAGATCGAATCGATGGATGATGATGGGCGCCGGTGGACGATTCTGTCCGCCGGCGCTTTGTCGTATCGGCCAAAAGAGGACCGATCAAATCTGGCGGAGGGGTGTCATTCTGAGGGAGGCGAGCGCTCGGTCTTTTCTCCCTTGCACCATCGCCTGTGCGCCGACCGAAGAATCTCCATGATGGGCGCACGATCACGTCGGCTACGTCGGCTTGGACGCGAGGAGCGCGCGTTCCCGATAAAGATTCTTCGGTCGGCGCCACGGATTGGAGCGTGGCGACGGCTTCGGGCGGCGCCTTCCTCAGAATGACAGCGATCTTCCCAACGCAGTCTTTTTGCGGATCCGGGATTACTTCCGATGCATCTTAAGATATATCTTGCGTTGCGATGTATCGCGAGTTATATCTTGTGATAGATCGTGAGTGCAGTCGATTTCCGTTCACAGGGAGGCGGAGATGTTCGGAAGGCATCATTGCGGCGGCGCGTGGCAGTTCGGGCCGCGGGGGCCGCGCGGCGGGGGAGCGGGCGGGCCGTGGGGATTCGGGTTTGGATGGGGGCCGGGCGGACCCGGTGGGCCCGGTGGACCGTGGCAGGGCGGGGGACCGGGGCGCGGACGGATGTTCGGCCACGGCGACCTGAAGTTCGTGGTGCTCAACCTGCTCGCGGAAAAGCCGCGGCACGGCTACGAGATCATCCGCGAGCTGGAAGACCGCTTTGGGGGCGCGTACTCGCCCAGCCCGGGAACCGTATATCCCACGCTCTCGCTGCTGGAAGACCTGGGCTACGCCCGCGCCACGCCCGAGGAGGGGAGCAACAAGAAGGTCTTCGAGATCACGGACGAGGGGCGGGCGTACTTGGAGGAGAACCGCGGCACGGTGGACGACATCTTTTCCCGCGTGGACGACATGGGGTCGTTCATGTTCGGGCCGGCGATGGCGGTGCTGGGGCGCTCATTCGGCAACCTGGGGCGCGCGGGGTTCCGCGCCGCCATGCGCCACCAGGGCGACGAACAGTGGCTGCAGCGGGCGAAGGAGATCCTGGAGCGCGCCGCCCGCGACATCGAAGGCCTGAACTGACGATGGACGAGGCCGACGACCCGGACCCCGACGACGGCTGGCCCGTCCATCCCGCCGCGGCGTTCTACGGCCTGTGGCCCCGCTTTGCCGAGGGGGACGAGGAGACGGACGGTGACGTTGCCGCCGAATCCGAGCGGGCGCCGGCCGAGTAGGGAACGGCGGGGGTACAGAGGAACAGAGTCGGACAGAGGAACAGAAGGGAGAGCTTCGGCGCCCCACCAGTCCTCTGTTTGGCTCTGTTCCTCTGTGCCCTTTGCATTTGAAGCTTTCCGTCGCCGATTGCTGGAGGGTGGCGATCCGGAATATCTTCCATGATCGATCGAATCCGCATCCTTTCCCAACGTACCCGGCGAGCCGCATGCCCCGAATCGCCCCGCTGCAGGACGCCGAGATGCCGCCCGAATCCGCCGCCGCGCGCGACGCGCACCTGGCCGTGGGCCGCATCACCAACATGAAGCGCACCCTGCTGCGCTCCGTTCCGGCGTTCGACGCGCTGATGACGTGGTACCCGCTTCGCGACACGGTGCAGCCCTTCCTGGGGGAGCGGCTGACGACGCTGTTCGCCCACGCCGTGAGCTCCGAGACGGACTGCCTGATCTGCTCCACCTTCTTTCGCCGCATCCTCATCGACAGCGGCGAGGACCCCGACGCGCTGGCGCTGGACGCGCGCGAGGCGGCCGTCGTGGCCTTCGGGCGGGCGCTGGCGGTGACGCCGCACCGCATGCCGGACGACGTGTACGACCGCGTGGCCGCGTACTTCAGCGACGAGCAGATGGTGGCGCTGGTGGCGTTCGGCGCGCTGATGGTGGCGACCAACGTGGTGAACAACGCGCTCGGCGTGCCGCTGGACGACTACCTGCAGCCGTACCGCCGGCAGCCCGCGGCGGCGGAAGGGGTGGGCGCCCATGGCTGAGCTTTCCGGACGCGTCGCCTTCATCACCGGCGCGGCGCACGGGCAGGGGCGCGCCACGGCGCTCGCGCTGGCGAAGGCGGGCGCCAGCATCGCGGCGTACGACGTGGCGCGGCCGCTGGAGTATCCCGGCTACGGGATGGGCACCTCGTCGGAGCTGGACTCGCTCGTCGGGGAGGTGGAGGCGCTCGGGAGCGCCTGCGCGGTCTTTGCCGGCGACGTGCGCGACGACGGCGCCGTCACCCGCGCGGTGGACGCGACCGTGGAGCGCTTCACGCGCATCGACATCCTGTTCAACAACGCGGGGATCTGCGGATACGGCCTGGCCCACGAGCTTACCGAAGAGGCGTGGGACGCCATGGTCGACATCAACCTCAAGGGCGCGTGGCTGGTGGCCCGCCGCGTGATCCCGGTGATGATCGCGCAGAAGTCGGGCGTGATCGTCAACAACTCGTC
>DASTVC010000130.1:0-5565 GCA_035759295.1 Longimicrobium sp.
CCGGCACGGGCGGCACCGGCACGGGCGGGACGGGCACGGGCGGCACCACCGGCGGATCGACGGGCGGCGGCTACGGCGGCGGCACGGGCGGAACGACCGGTGGCTCCGGGCTTGGCGGGACGGGCACGGGCGGATCGACCGGCGGCGGCTACGGCAGCGGCACGGGCGGGACGACCGGCGGCTCCGGGCTGGGCGATACGAGCGGCGGCTCGGGGACCGGCGGCACGGGTGGATCGACCGGCGGCTCCGGGCTCGGTGGATCGAGCGGCACCGGCGGCACGGGGACGGGCGGCGGATACGGCGCGTCCAGCACGCCCAGTGGCCCGACGTCCACCGGTTCCACGTCGTACGGCGCCGGCACCGGCTCAGGGACGCACTTCCCCGAGATGGGCGAAGACACCAAGCGCTCCGACCCGCCGATGGAGCACGGCGGTGGCTCGCGCCAGGGTGATCCGCCGGCCTACTGAGGCTTCGGCTGATCGAAACGACGAGCGCGCCGGGCACCTCGCCCGGCGCGCTCGCGCTTTGTTCCGATGCCGGCGATCTACGCGGAAGCCCGACTCCGGAATGCAGTTGAAGCCCCGTCCGGCGAGCGTAGCGAGCCGGGACGGGGCTTGTCGCTGTCCCAGCAGCGGGTTCACCCGCTCATCGGGATGCTGGCGCGGGGTGGCGTCAGGTAACGCGGAAGCTCGCGAGCGCCTGCCCCTTGTTGGCGCCCTGCGTGACCGCGACGGCGATGTCGTACTCGCCCGCGCGCCACGTGAACGCGCCGGTCGGCACCAGGTCCACGCGGTAGAAGCCGGGAAGGCTGCCGGGCCACAGCCGCACCACGTTCACCAGGGCGCCGCCCGCCGCCACGATCATCGCGTCCACCCGCACGTCCGCCGGCTGCAGCCCGATTACCGGCTGGCCGGTGGCGTCCGTCACCGACAGCAGGATGGACGACTCGTCGCGGTCACCCGGATCGGCGATCCGCTCGTTGCCCAGGGCATTCACGATCAGCAGTGCCATTGATGCCTCCCACGATTGATCAAGGGGTTGGGGGATGTACGCCGTGCGAGCCGCGGGGTGCGGCGGAACCCGGCATCGTTCACCGCGCCGGCCGCAGTTCGCAGGAGGTGGACCTGCCGTGCCGCGATGCGGCTAATGGGTTGCGGGATATGAGGTTGTGCGGATACGGGCAGACTTTGGGGCCGTCCGAAAATCCGCGCGGGCGAGGACCGCCCGCCCCAGATGGGACGCGGGTGGGACTGTCCTCGAAAGCGGCGCGGACGCCTCATCGCGCAAACGGCGACAGGTGCGTAGATTGGGCGGCGAGCGCGCGCGCACGGGAGCGCGGGCGAAGCACGACCCTCTCACATCCCGCGGCACCCATGAGCATCGCCGAGATCTTCGAGACCATGGAATACGGCCCCGCCCCCGAAAGCGCCTCGCCCGCCGTGCGCTGGCTGGAGGAGCGGGGGCGCACCTTCGGGCACTTCATCGGCGGCGAGTGGCGAGACCCGGCCGAGGGCGAGTACTTCGACACCATCAACCCCGCCACCAACAAGCCGCTCGCCCGCATTGCCCAGGGCGGCGCGGCGGACGTGAACGCGGCCGTACGCGCGGCCCGCGAGGCGCTTCCCGCCTGGCAGGCGCTCGACGGCCACGCGCGCGCCCGCTACCTGTACGCGCTGGCGCGGCACATCCAGCGGCACTCGCGCCTGTTCGCCGTGCTGGAGACGATGGACAACGGCAAGCCCATCCGCGAATCGCGCGACATCGACATCCCGCTGGTGGCGCGGCACTTCTACCACCACGCCGGCTGGGCGCAGCTGATGGACGCCGAGATGCCCGGCTACACGGGGATCGGCGTCGTCGGGCAGATCATCCCCTGGAACTTCCCGCTGCTGATGATGGCGTGGAAGATCGCCCCCGCGCTGGCGATGGGGAACACGATCGTCCTCAAGCCGGCGGAGTTCACCTCGCTCACCGCGCTGCTCTTCGCGGAGGTCTGCCGCGACGCCGGGCTGCCGCCGGGCGTCGTCAACATCATCACCGGCGACGGGCGGACGGGCGCGGGGATCGTGGAGCACCCGGACGTGGACAAGATCGCGTTCACGGGATCGACGGACGTCGGCCGCATCATCCGCGTCGCCACGGCGGGCTCCGGGAAGAAGCTGTCGCTGGAGCTGGGCGGCAAGTCGCCGTTCATCGTCTTCGACGACGCCGACCTGGACAGCGTGATCGAGGGCGTGGTCGACGCCATCTGGTTCAACCAGGGGCAGGTGTGCTGCGCCGGCAGCCGCATCCTGGCGCAGGAAGGCGTCGCGGAGAAGCTGGCGGCCCGGCTGCGCGAGCGGATGGAGACGCTGCGCGTGGGCGACCCGCTGGACAAGTCGGTGGACATCGGCGCCATCGTGGCCCCCGTGCAACTGCAGAAGATCAGCGAGCTGGTGCAGCAGGGGCGCGACGAGGGCGCGACCATGTGGCAGCCGTCGTGGAGCTGCCCGCAGGAGGGGTGCTTCTTTCCGCCGACGCTCTTCACCGACGTGGCGCCGTCGTCCACCATCGCGCAGGTGGAGATCTTCGGTCCCGTCGTGGTGCTGATGACCTTCCGCACGCCATCGGAGGCGGTGGCGCTGGCGAACAACACGCCGTACGGCCTGGCGGCCAGCGTGTGGACGGAGAGCATCAACCTGGCGCTGGACATCGCGCCCAAGGTGCAGGCGGGGACGGTGTGGATCAACAGCACCAACCTGTTCGACGCCGGCGCCGGGTTCGGTGGATACAAGGAAAGCGGATTCGGGCGCGAGGGCGGCAAGGAAGGGCTGTGGGAGTACGTAAAGCCGCGCTGGGAGAAGGAGGCCAAGAACGGCTCCGTATCGCGGAAGGACGACCGCAAGACCAAGGCGCCCAAGGCGGAGAAGGGGCGCAACGGCGGTCCGTCGCTGCCGCCCATCGACCGCACGGCCAAGCTGTACATCGGCGGCAAGCAGGCGCGGCCCGACAGCGGCTACTCGCTCCCGGTGACGGGCGCGGGCGAGCGGCTGCTGGGCGACGTGGGCTTGGGCAACCGCAAGGACGTGCGCAACGCGGTGGAAGCGGCGCACAAGGCCGGCGGCTGGGCGAAGGGGACGGCGCACAACCGCGCGCAGGTGCTGTACTACCTGGCCGAGAACCTGGCTGCCCGCACGGACGAGTTCGTCCGCCGCATCGCGCAGATGACGGGCGACGAGGCAGGCGCCGAGCGCGAGGTGGACGCCAGCATCCGCCGCCTGTACACCTACGCCGCCTGGGCCGACAAGTACGACGGCCTGGTGCACGCCGCGCCCATGCGCAACGTGACGCTGGCGATGAACGAGCCCATCGGCGTGATCGGCGTGGCCTGCCCCGACGCGGCGCCGCTGCTGGGCTTCGTGAGCGCCATCGCGCCGGCGATCGCCGTCGGCAACGCGGTGGTGGTGGTGCCGTCGGAGCGCTGGCCGCTGGCGGCGACGGACTTCTACCAGGTGCTGGATACGAGCGACGTGCCCGGCGGCGTGGTGAACATCGTCACCGGCAAGCGCGACGAGCTGACCGAAACGCTGGCCGCGCACGACGACGTGGACGCGGTGTGGTACTTCGGCGGCGCGGAGGGGAGCACCATGGTGGAGCGCCTGTCCGCCGGCAACATGAAGCGCACCTGGGTAAGCTACGGCCGCGACCGCGACTGGTTCGACGCCGAACAGGGCGAAGGCCGCGAGTTCCTGCGCCAGGCCACCCAAGTCAAGAACATCTGGGTGCCGTACGGGGAGTAGGACTACGGATGTCCTGATGACGAAAGAGGCCGGCACCCACCCTGAGTGCCGGCCCTTTCTTTGTCCGCGAAGGCGGACAGCGTGACGTCGTTGCCGCGACTTCAGTCGCTCCTGGGAGGCCGCCTCACGTCCCCAGGGCGATGTCGCGGAGGAAGTCGAACGGGTAGATGCCGGTCTTGTGGCCGTCGCTCCAGTCGAAGCGCAGGGCGTACTCGCCCACGTACTCCACCGTGAGCGGATGCACGTCCATCGGCACGGTGGCGGGGTTCAGGATGGGGCGGTGCGTCATCTCCTCCACGCACCCCGCGCACGGGCACATCAGCCGCAGGTAGCGGGGCGGATACTCCGACACCGCGCCGTCCTTCCAGCGGATGCGCAGCTGGGACCCGTCTTCCGTGGGCCCCACCTCCACCGGCGTGGTCTCGTCGCTCACCGGGCCACCGTGAACGGCACCGACACGCGCGTGTTCTCCCACATCAGCCGCAGCGCGCCGCCGTCGCCGCACTCCGACGCGTCGAAGCGCATGGTGAACTGCTCCACGGGGCCGCCGGGCGCGCGGTCAACGGAGGCGGGGATGCGGGCCAGGTCCTGCTCCGCGTGGTACTCCGTGCCCCACTGCCCCGTCTGGCGGTTGAAGATCACCGTCCACCCCTCCGGACCGGGCACCGTCCACAGGGTGTAGTCGCCGGCCGGCACGCGCGTCTCGCCGAACATCAGGTCGCGGTCGGTGCGAAAGTGCGTGGCCTCGTTGGCGCCCGTGCGCCACACCTGCCCGTACGGCACCAGCTCCGCCCCCACGGCGCGGCGGCCGCGCAGCGAGGGCCGGCCGTACGCCACGGAGACGTTGGCGCCGTTGATGTCCGCAGCCACCGAGTCGCGCGGCGAGAGCGAGCCCACCTGCTGCCCCGCCTGGTCGCGCGCCGCCCAGCTTGCCGCGATGGCGTTCACGTCCAGCGAGGCGACCCGCTCCACGTCTGCCTTGAAGGTGCTCTCCGGGCTGTGCGCGCCCAGCAGGCGCCCCTGCCCATCCACCCGCGCCCGCGTGACGCCGTTGGGCGAGCGGATCAGCAAGGAGTCCGCGCCATGGCGGATAAAGCTGACCGTCCCCGTCTGCCGCGCGCCGGCCTGCACCACGGGGACGGCGACGGAATCCATCCCCCGCCCCTGCGCCGCGCGAATCACCGGCTGGGCCAGCCCCCACGCGTTGCCGATCCAGGGCGTCGCATCCGCCGTGATCGCCATCTTCCCCTCGCGCACGGTGTCGCCCCGCTGCGTGCGCCATGCCGCGCTGTCGGTGCCCATCGTAACCGTCAGCGTCTGCGGCAGCAGCTCCGGCGCGGCGGGGATGCGGGTGATTACCTCGAGTGCCGAGATGGCGCCGTCCGGGCGCAGCGTGGCGGTGTAGGTGCGGATGGCGGTGCGCGGCGTGTGCCCCACCAGCGTCCCCTCGATGCGGTCCGCCGTGCGAGTGAACTGCTCCACCACCACGGTGTCGCGCCCCAGGCGGATGACGTACGCGCCGCTCTCCTGCGCGGCGGCGGGGGCGGCGGAAAGCGACAGCGCGAGCGCGGCCAGGGCGGTGCGCGCGGGGGTCTTCATCGAATCAAACTCCAGTTGCCTCGGGGGATGCGGTCGTTCGGCGGCCCCCCAAAGTGCCGGGCGCGACTCGACCCGACAAGGGGCCGCGGCCCGCCGATTGCGCCGCCGTCGCCGTTCGCGCGGTCCCGGAAACGAGTCGAGGAGGGTGGATGGCGTACGGGGTGATTCAGTTCGTCGAGGCGGGGCG
>DASTVC010000131.1:0-3644 GCA_035759295.1 Longimicrobium sp.
GAGGGAGGCGCCGCTCCGCAAACTACTTTCAGGCAAAGGGTTGGCGCCGACTGAAGGACCTTGTCTGCCTGACTGAGGGACTTGAACGGATCCCGAGGGCTGGGCTTCGCGAGACCCGACAAAGATCCTTCGGTCGCGCGCAAGCTTCTGTGTTTATGAAAGTTACGGGCGTGCGCTCCCTCAGGATGACAGTGTGCCTCCGGTGGGAGCCGGTAAGGTTTAGCAACACCCTTTCAGGAAATCAACCGCGTGTATCCGAAAGAACCACGTTTCTTAAACGCACTCTCAGCGTGAATCCGGCGCTTCGGCGCGGATGAGGCGCGGGGGATAGATCCATTCGAGAAGCGGCGTCGTCATCACGGTGCTCACCAGCGCCATCACCACCATGATGGCGAACAGCGCGGGCGAGATGACGCCGATCTCCAGCCCCACGTTCAGAATCACCAGCTCCATCAGCCCGCGGGTGTTCATCAGCACGCCGATGGCGGCGGACTCGCGCCAGTCCATCCCCGCCCGCCGCGCCGCCAGCGCCGCTCCCCCGAACTTTCCCGCCACCGCCACGACGATCACCAGCGCGAGGATCCCCATCAAGCCCGGTGCCTGCACGAGCGCGATGTGGGTGCGCAGACCTGTGAAGGCGAAGAAGAGCGGCAGCAGCAGGACCACCGTCGCATCCTCCAGCCTTCCCGCAACCGCGTCCGCGACGGTGCGGTCCCGGGGCATCACCACGCCGGCCAGGAACGCGCCGAACAGCGCGTGCAGCCCCAGCGCCTCCGTGGTCCACGCCGCCGCCAGCACCACCAGCAGCACCATCCCCAGCGCGTCGCGCTGACCGTGCCCATCACCGCGGAAGCGGGTCGCCAGCCGGGCGAGCAGCGGCCGGACCCCGAACACCATCGCGGCGACGAAGGCGGCGGCACCGGCGAGCATGGCCCACGGCGGCAGCGGCCCGGCGCCGGCGCGCACCAGCGCGACCACCGCCGCCAGGATGCACCACGCGATCACGTCGTCCAGCGCGGCGCAGGCCAGCGCCAGGGTGCCCAGCCGCGTGTGCAGCAGCCCGCGCTCCTCGACGATGCGCGCCAGAACGGGAAAGGCGGTCACGCTCATGGCCGCGCCCATGAACAGCGCGAACCCCGTCAGCCCCACCCCCGGCGGCGCCAGCGTGGGATGCAGGTACATGCCCACCGCCACGCCCAGCGCGAACGGCACGGCCATGCTGGCCAGGCTGATGGACACGGCGGCGCGGGCGCGGCTGCCCAGCAGGCGCAGGTCCATCCCCAGCCCCAGCAGGAACATGAACAGCAGCAGCCCCACCTGGCTGAGCGCGTTCAGCGGGCCCAGGGTGTCGGGCGCGAACAGCGCGCGCGACACCTCCGGCGCCGCCCATCCCAGCAGCGACGGCCCCAGCAGGATGCCCGCGACCATCTCGCCCACGACGCGAGGCTGGTGGATGCGGCGGAACGCGGCGCCCAGCAGCCGCGCCGCCAGCAGCACCACGATCACCTGGGCCAGCAGGGTGCCGATCACCATCCGCGATGGCAGCGGTTACAGTCGCTCAGCAAGATTTCGAGGGCGCGCAGCGGGTGGGATCGTTGGATGAGGCGCGCACTTGTGGGAGTGCGCGGGGGATACATATCCGGCGCCTCCACCCCTCGCAAGCGGCGGATCGAACGGAGCGACGGGGATGATCGGGATGCATGGGAATTGCGAGCGTGGCCCGTCGACAACGCGGATCGGCCAACACACACCGGGAGATCGCGATGAGAAAGCTTGCGCTGAACGTGGATTCGCTGCGGGTGGAGAGCTTCGCCACGCAGGAGGTGGCGTCGGGCCGCGGCACCGTCCGCGGCCATGACGACACGGTGGAGACGGAGAACTGCACCTTCGTGAACACCTGCCTGATCACCACCTGCCTGACGATCAAGAACTGCGCGCGGGAGGGCGACAACGACGCGGCCGAGAACCGCTGACCGTCGAGCCCGTGGAACCCGCCGCCCCGGGACGCGTCCGGGGCGGCGGCGTCGTCTGCTGAGCCGGTTCGGCCTGAGCTGCCCCGGGCGCCCGCCGGCCTTTCGGAGGGTTCTGCCGTTCGCGCTCACATGCTGGATGACTGCGATGCGCGGCCGTCCATCCGTCCCAGATCCACCACCGCTGTACCTCCGGATACGGCCGCCGGCATCCCACGTCGTGCCGGCTGCGGATAAATTTGTTGTGTCTCAAAAGGTCGGGACGCATACTATATCAGGCATGGGTTGCCATGTCCTCCCCGCGGCCGCGTGGAACCGGAGTTCCCGAGATGTCCTGTGCGTGCCTTTGGGCACGGCCAAGGCATCCGACTTTTTCACGCCTCGATGGGGAGAGCTGCATCATGAAGCGCTTGTTCTACGCGGCCGCCGCCCTGGCGCTGACCGCCTGCGCCGACACCGTGGGCCCCGGCAGCCGGGCGTCCGCCGGGGGCATCGGGCCCTCGCAGGCGATTTACGGGCTCAAGGACAGCCTCTACACCACGCAGACGCCGGCGGAGTTCCTGGACGCCGGACCCAACGGCTGGCAGGTGGGCACGCGGTTCAGCCCCGGCTACGACGGCAAGTTCGTCGGCTACCGCTTCTACAAGGCTCCGGGCGAAACGGGCACGCACACGGCCCGCCTGTACAGCTACTCCGGACAGCTGCTCGACTCGGCCACGTTCGTCAACGAGACCGCATCGGGGTGGCAGCGGGTCACCTTCACCAACACCGTGCCGGCGTACGCGGGAGACACGTACTACATCACCGTGAACACCAACGTGAAGCAGGCAAAGACCTACGCCTACTTCACCAACAGAGGCGACATCACCCGGTACTGGGGATACGCGTTCGGCGGCGCCTACGGCCAGCCGATCAACGCCTTTCCCGGCTCCAACAGCGGCAGCAGCTTCTTCGTGGACGTGTACTTCCGCCCCGTGCGGTGCGACGACGTGGTCACGGAGTACTGCTGGTGACCCGCACCGTCCGCTGAGCCCGCTCATCGCCCCATCCACCGCCCCGGACGCGCACGCCGCGTCCGGGGCGGTGCCGTTGGCCCTCCCGAGCGTGCCGCCGACACAGCGCATCGGGCCGTCGGCGGAGATTTGGGCGCGCCGTGCGAGGGGCGGGACGCATACTGCTGGGGCATGGTTCGCCGTGCGCTCCCCGCGGCCGCGTGGAACCCGAATCACAGAGATGCCCCTGCGATCCGCCTCCCGCCGGCGCGCAAGGCATCCCGGCACCCTCACGCCCAGCAGGAAAAACGTTATGAAGCGCTTGCTCCGGCCAGCTGGTGCACACGGCCACCTTCGGTCCCGAGACGGCGTCCGGGGGGCAGCGGGTGACGTTCACCTCCACCGTGTACGGGTACGCCGGCCATGAGTACTACATCACCGTGAACACCAACGTAAAGCAGGCCAAGACGCCGGCCTACTTCAACAACAACGGGGGCATCTACCGCAACTGGGGCGGTGCCTACGGCGGCGGGTACGGTCAGCCCATCAACGCCTTCCCCTCCAACGGAAGCGGCAGCAGCTTCTTTGTGGACGTCTACTACCGTTCTCTGCGGCATCGAGGTCACGGAGAACTGCCGCTGACCGGGACGGGCGCGGCGCCGTCCGCCGAACCTGATGGATC
>DASTVC010000132.1:0-3281 GCA_035759295.1 Longimicrobium sp.
GCGGTGGGTGCCGTCCGGCTCGCGCACGGTGAGCAGAATGCGGCCGCCCCAGCGTCCCGGCACGCCCACCTCACCCGCCACCATCATCGTGGCGTACACCCATCGATCCTCATCCAGCACCACGTTGAAGTAGTGCCACTCTGCCCAGGTGCTGTCGCGCACGGGGGGGATGTGGAAGCGGTCGATCTCCCGCAGCAGCGCGGCCTGGCCGGGCGCCGTCCAGCCGCGGTCCGCGTCCGAATCCATCCACCGCCCCGACAGCAGGTTGGGCGATGCGCCAGCCGCCCGCGACCGCGACGGAATCTCGCCCGTGGCGATCACGTCGATCCGCCGGCCGCCGGCGTACAGCTCCACCGGCTTGCCGTCCAGGATGGGGCTGGCGGCGCGGACACCGTGCTCGCGCATCCCCCGCGGACTCTCCAGCAGGTTGCGCTGGAGGAAACGGGCGTGGTCGATGCCCAGGAAGAGCGACGAAACGCCGCCGGCCTTGAGCATCTCGGCGCTGATGCCGGCGGGGACCACCACCACGTCGCCGCCGCCCACCAGCTCGCGGTCACGTGCCTGCTCCAGCATGGCCTCGCCCACGGCGAGCAGCACGACCATCACCGCCACGCCCAGCGCGTAGCCGGCCAGCAGGAACAGCGCGCGGCCGGGCCGGTTGCGCAGCTCCGCCAGCGCCAGGCGCAGGATCATTCGCCCCGCTCCACCCAGCGCAGGTCCGTCACCACCGGCAGATGGTCCGTCGCGCGCGAGGTTTCCGCCCGCAGGCGGTGCCGTTCCAGCCACCGCGCCGACAGGTCGTCCGACGAGAAGACGAACCCGCCGGCGACGGTCAGGAACGAGCGGGGATAGAAGACGTAGTCCAGCCGCCCGGGGGTAAAGCGGTCGGCCAGGTCTTCCCACGTGGCGGGCGACGCGCCGTCCAGCTGCAGGGGAAAGGCGATCCCCAGCCCGTGCGAGGCCGCGGAGGTGTGCGAGAGGATCTCCAGCGGGTCGCGCGTGCCCACCAGGTTCACGTCGCCCGCCATCACCCACCCGTCCAGCGCGCCCGCGGTGCGCAGCGCGTTTTCCGTCGCGCCGCGGACGGCCCACGCCTCCATGCGGCGCAGGCGGTCGGCGGTGCCGCCGGGGGCGCCGCCGGCCTCCAGGTCCATCGTCACCGCCAGCAGCGTGCGCCCGCCGATCTCCACGACGGCGCCCACCGTGGGCACCCCCTCCGCCATCCGCTGCTCCGCCGCCTGCCGCGCGGTCGCCGACGCGGAGGTGAGGGCCATCGCCAGCAGCGAGTCCGGGTAGGGCACGATGCCCTGGAACGGCGCCACCACGCGGGGCGCCGCGCCGCGGGTGGCGATCACGCCGCGCTGGCTGCCGCCGGACACGCTGTAGACCGCGCGCCAGGGACGTTCGCCGGGAACCCCGCGGTTCAGCAGCGCCTCCACCTCGTCCACCGAGTGCCCGCCGGCCACCTCGTCCAGCACCAGCAGGTCCGGAGCGAGCGCGCGCAGGATGGCGCCGAACGCCTCCGGCCGCTGGAACAGGTCCTCGCGCCCCACGTTCCACGACACCATGCGCAGGTCCGTCCCCCGTGCGCGGGCCAGCGGGTCCGCCGCGCCGGAGCCCGGCGGCGTAGGGCGGCGCGCCGGCCTGCCGGGGCGGATGGCGAACGCATCGACCTCGTCCACCACGGCCCCGCCGCGGTCCAGCGCCACCATCCGCGCGGTCATCGGCACGTCCGTGGGGATCGGGCCGCCCCGCCCCACGCGCACCTCGAAGCGGCTGGCGGCGTGGGTGGGCGCCGCGATGACCCCCGCCAGGTTCGCCGTCGCCACGCCCGGGGCGCTGCCCGCGGAATCCATCATCCGCACCCCGATGCCGCCCAGCGAGCCGCCCGGCCCGAAGGCGGGCGAGAACTCCAGCGCCGCGTCCACGCCGGGCATCCCGTGGGCCAGCCACCCCTCCGCCGCGCCCGTCCAGTCCAGCATCAGCACCAGCGTGCCCGGCAGCCCCTGCAGCGACACCTCGCGCTCCAGCCGGATGGACAGGTACATCCCCGCCGCGTCGTGGCGCACCTGCACCTCGCGGACGTCGGCATACGGCGCGGGCGCGTCGGCCGGGTCCACCACCGCCGGCGCGACCCCCTCCCACTCGCCGAAGTCACCGTCCAGCACCACCGGCGCGGCGGAGGAGGATGAACCCGCCGGCGCCGCGCTCGCCTCCACGCCCGGGGCACATCCTTGGAGCGACAGGGCGAGCGCGGCGGTGATCGCGAACCGGGTCCGGCGATGGATCATGGGAGCGTTTCGGTGGATGAAGATCGTCCGCATCCCATCACCCATGCGTGGAGGCGGCCGATGCGGATGCCCCATGATCGCGCACGACGAGCCCGTCCGCCATCTCCACCCGCCGCCCCGCGCGCTCCGCCACGTGGGGGTCGTGGGTGACGATGACCAGCGTGGTCCCATCCGCGTTCAGCCGCTCGAACAGGTCGATGATCTCGCTCCCCGTGCGCTGGTCCAGCTCGCCCGTGGGCTCGTCCGCAAAGACGATTTCCGGCTTGTTCGCCAGCGCCCGCGCGATGGCCACGCGCTGCTGCTCGCCGCCGGACAGGTGCGGGGGGCGGTGCTTTACGCGGTGCCCAAGGCCGACGTACTCCAGCAGCTCCCGCGCGCGCTGGCGCCGCTCGCGCGCGGGAACGCCGGCCTCCGCCATCGGCAGCTCCACGTTTTCCGCCGCGGTAAGGACGGCGAGGAGGTGAAAGCGCTGGAAGATGAACCCCACCCTGCGCAGCCGCAGCGCCGACCGCCGCGTCTCGTCCAGCGCGTACACGGCTTCGCCCAG
Organism: Longimicrobium sp.; assembly: GCA_035759295.1. Lineage (GTDB taxonomy): Bacteria > Gemmatimonadota > Gemmatimonadetes > Longimicrobiales > Longimicrobiaceae > Longimicrobium. Next base: position 2,839 of record DASTVC010000132.1, read on the forward strand.
CAGCTCGACGGACCCGCTGGTCGGCGGCTCGATGCCGGCGAGAACGTTGAGCAGCGTGGACTTGCCGCACCCCGACGGCCCCACTACCGCCACGTGCTCCCCGCGCCCCACGGCGATGTCCACCCCGCGCAGCGCGTGCACGGCATCGCCCTGGTAGGGGAATTCCTTGGTGAGCCCGCGGGCGTGGATGATGTTCAAGGGAAGTGCGTGAGTGCGAAAGTGCGAAAGTGCGAAAGTGTCCGAGCAATTGGCACTGCGCTGCGCCCGCGGGGGGCCCTCACCCGGCTCGTTCCTCGCCTGCCCTCTCCCGCAAACTGCGCGGGAGGGGGCACTACTGTCCGGCTCGCCAACGAGCGTCCGTTCGCAACCTAGTGAATTACAATGTGTTCCGGCCACAGCAGGCCGCACACGATTTGAACGCAGCTGCTCGCTTGTGCATTCTG
>DASTVC010000133.1:0-7738 GCA_035759295.1 Longimicrobium sp.
TCCAGGTGATGTTCGCGTGGCAGAACGCGCCCGGCGGCGACCTGCGGCTTCCCGGCCTGGACGTGGAAGACGTGGACGCCACGAGCGCCACCACGGCCAAGTTCGACCTGTCGCTGGCCCTGTGGGAGGCGGACGGGCGCATCGTGGGCGTGATGGAGTACGCCACCGCGCTCTTCGAGCCGGCCACGGTGGAGCGCGTGGTGGGATACCTGCGCCGGGTGCTCGCCGGCATGGCGGCGGACGAGGGCGCGCGCGTGGACGGCCTCCCCATGCTTCCCCCCGCGGAGCGCCGCCTGGTGCTCGGCGCGTGGAGCACGGCGGAAGCGGTGGATGCCGCGGCGTCGAGCCTCAAGGCGCTGTTCGAAGCGCAGGCCGCGCGCACGCCGCACGCGGTGGCGCTGGAGCACGCGGGCGAGCGCCTGACCTACGCGGAGCTGGACGCCCGCGCCGGCCGGCTGGCGAGCCGCCTGGCCGCGCACGGCGTCGGCCGGGGCGACCCCGTGGGCGTGTGCCTGGAGTGGCGCCCGGAGCTGGTGGTGGCGCTGCTGGGGACCCTCAAGGCGGGCGGCGTCTACGTCCCGCTGGATCCGTCGCTTCCCTCCGCCCGCCTGCGGTACATCGCGGAGGACGCGGGGCTGCGCGCCGTCGCCACCCGCGCGGGGCTGGCGGACGGCCTCCCCGCGGGCGCCGTTCGCGTGGACGTGGACGTGGACGAGTCCGCCGCGGCCGCCGGATTGCCGCGCGCCGTCTCCCCGGCGGACCTGGCGTACGTCATCTACACCTCCGGATCCACCGGGCAGCCCAAGGGCGTGGCGGTGGAGCACGGCCCGGCCGCCGCGCACCTGGCGGCGATGGCGCGGGTGCACGGCATCGTCCCGGAAGACCGCGTGCTGCAGTTCGCGTCCGCCGGGTTCGACGTGTCGCTGGAGCAGGTGTTCCTGCCGCTGCTCACGGGCGCCACGCTGGTGCTGCGCGGCGCGGAGCTGTGGAGCGCGGCGGAGTTCCGGGCGCGGGTGCGCGACCTGGGGATCACCGTGGCCAACCTGCCGCCGGCGTACTGGCAGGAAGTGGCGGACGGCGTGGACGCGGACGCGCTGCACGGCCTGCGCCTTCTGCTCGTCGGCGGCGACGCGCTCCCCGGCCGCGCGGCAGACGCGCGCGGCGCCGGTGCGCTGGTGAACTGCTACGGCCCCACGGAAACCGTCGTCACCGCCACCGCGTTCGACGTCGCCGAGGGATTCGCCGGCTCGACCGTTCCCATCGGCCGGCCCCTTCCCGGGCGCGCGGCCTACGTGCTGGATGCGCGGGGCGAGCCCGTGCCCGTGGGCGTGGCGGGCGAGCTGTACGTCGGCGGCCCGCTGCTGGCCCGCGGCTACGTGGGCCGCGCGGCGCAGACGGCGGAGCGCTTCGTCCCGGACCCGTTCGGCCGCGCGCCGGGCGGGCGCCTGTACCGCACCGGCGACCGGGTGCGCTGGCGGGAAGAAAGTGCGGAAGTGAGTCCGGGGTCCGCGAACTCACGCACTGACGCACTGACGCACTCACGCACTGCGGTTCTCGAGTTCCTGGGGCGCACGGACTCCCAGGTGAAGGTCCGCGGCTTCCGCATCGAGCTGGGTGAGATCGAGGCGGCGATGCGCGGGCACGACGCCGTGCGCGACGCCGTGGTCCTGGCGCGCGCCGACGCGCCGGGCGACACGCGGCTGGTGGCGTACGTCGTGGGCGGTGAAGGGGTGGAGGTGGACGTGGACGCGCTGCGGTCGCACCTGGCCGCGCGGGTTCCGGCGTACATGGTGCCCGCGGCGTACGTGCGCCTGGACGCGCTTCCGCTCACCCCCAACGGCAAGCTGGACCGCAGGGCCCTCCCCGCGCCGGAGGCAGGTGCCTTCGCGTCGCGCGGCTACGAGGCGCCCGCCGGGCAGGCGGAGCACGCCGTGGCCGGCATCTGGGCGGAGCTGCTGGGCGTGGAGCGGGTGGGCCGGGGCGACGACTTCTTCGCGCTCGGCGGGCACTCGCTGCTGGCCGTGCGCGTGGTTGCGCGCGTGCGCCAGGCGCTGGGCGTGGACGTGTCTCCCGGCGACCTGTTCGAGCGTCCGGTGCTGGCGGATTTCGCGCGCGGGCTGTCGATCGCCACGCGGGCGGACGTCATCGAGCCCGTGGACCGCTCCGGGGCCATCCCCCTCTCGTTCGCGCAGCAGCGCCTGTGGTTCCTGGAGCAGATGGGGAACCTGGGGAGCACCTACCACATCCCCGTGCGCCTGCGTCTGCGGGGCGCGCTGGACCGGGATGCGCTCGTCCGTGCGCTGGACCGCATCGTCGCGCGGCACGAGGCGCTGCGGACGACGTTCGAGGCCGTGGACGGCGAGCCGGTGCAGCGCATCGCATCCCCCGAATCGAGCCCGTTCCCCCTGGTGGAGCACGACTTCCGCGTGCTGGCGGACGCGGAAGACGCGCTCGATCGGCTGATGCGGGACGAGGCGGGCGCGCCGTTCGACCTGGCGCGCGGGCCGCTGATCCGCGGGCGGCTGATCCGGATGGCGGACGACGACCACGTGCTGCTGCTGACGATGCACCACATCGTCAGCGACGGCTGGTCGGCCGGGGTGCTGCACCGCGAGCTGGGCGCGCTGTACGCCGCCTTCGCCCGCGGCGAGGCCGATCCGCTGCCGCCGCTCCCCATCCAGTACGCGGACTACGCGGCCTGGCAGCGCGGCTGGGTGGACGGCGAGGTGCTGGAGGCGCAGGCGGAGTACTGGACGCGCACGCTGGCCGGCGCGCCGGAGCTGCTGGAGCTTCCCGCCGACCATCCCCGCCCGGCGCGGCAGGACTTTGCCGGCGGGCTGGTGGAGGTGATGCTGGACGGGGAGCTGACGGCGGCGCTCCGGACGCTGGGACAGCGGCACGGGACCACGCTGTTCATGACGCTGCTGGCGGGGTGGTCGGCGGTGCTCGCGCGGCTCTCGGGCCAGGACGACCTCGTCATCGGCACCGCCAGCGCCAACCGCGGCCGCGCGGAGGTGGAGGAGCTGATCGGCTTCTTCGTCAACACGCTTCCCGTGCGCGTCGACGTGTCAGACGGGCCGCGCGCGGACGAGCTGCTGGCGCGGGTGCGGGCGCGCGCGCTGGAGGCGCAGCGCAACCAGGACATCCCGCTGGAGCAGATCGTGGAGCGGGTGCGCCCGGCGCGCAGCCTGGCGTACACCCCGCTCTTCCAGGTGATGTTCTCGTGGCAGAACGAGGCGGGCGACGCCCTGCGTCTTCCCGGGCTCACCGTGGGCGACGCGGCCCCGGCCGAGATCGACACGGCCAAGTTCGACCTGTCGCTGGCGCTGTGGGAGCAGGACGGGGGCATCGCCGGCGGCATCACCTTCGCCAGCTCGCTCTTCGAGCGCGCGACGGTGGAGCGCTACGCCGGCTACCTGCGCCGCGTGCTGCGGGCGATGGCGGCGGACGACGGCGTGCGGATGGACCGCATCGCCCTGCTGGACGGCGCGGAGCACGACCAGGTGGTTCGCGCGTGGAACCGCACCGCGGCGGACTTCGACCGCGGCGCGACGCTGCCGGAGCTGTTCGAGGCCCGGGCCGCGCGCACCCCCGGCGCCGACGCGCTGGTGGCGGACGGCACGACGCTCTCGTTCGCGGCGCTGAACGCGCGGGCCAACCGCCTGGCGCACTTCCTGGCCGAGCGGGGCGTGGGGCCCGACGCGCGCGTGGCGCTCTGCCTGGAGCGCGGCGCGGACGCCATCGTGGGGCTGCTGGCCGCGCTCAAGGCCGGCGGCGCGTACGTGCCGCTGGACCCGGCGTACCCCGTGGAGCGGCTGCGCGACATGCTGGCGGACAGCGGCCCCGTGGTGCTGCTGACGCAGGCGTCGCTGATGGAGCGCGTGGGGGCGCTGGGCATCCCCGCCGTGGCGCTGGACGCGGACGCCGCCGCCTGGGCGGAGCGGCCGGCGGAGAACCCGGCGCGCCCCGGGCTCACGCCGGAGCACCTGGCATACGTCATCTACACGTCGGGATCCACCGGCCGGCCCAAGGGCGTGATGGTGCGCCAGGGGTCGGTGGTGAACCTGGCGGCGGCGCTGCACGCGCGGATCTACGCGGATCATCCCGCCCCGCTGCGGGTGGGCGTCAACGCGCCGCTCGTCTTCGACGGCTCCGTAAAGCAGGTCATCCAGCTGCTGGCGGGACACGCGCTGTGCGTGGTTCCCGAGTCCGTCCGCCGCGACCCGGCCGCCCTGGTGGCGTGGCTGCGCCGCGAGCGCGTGGACGCGGTAGACGCGACGCCCTCGCTGCTGCGGCTGGCGCTGGCCGAGGGGCTGGGGCGCGACGGCGGGTTCCCGCGGCTGGTGCTGGTGGGCGGCGAGGCGGTGGACGACGAGCTGCGCGCGCGCATGCTGCGCGTTTCCACCCGCTTCTACAACGTGTACGGCCCCACGGAGTGCACCGTGGACGTCACCGTCCGCCAGGTGGAGGCGTCCGGCCCCGCCGCGATGATCGGCGGGCCGCTCCCCAACGTCACCACCTACGTGCTGGACCCGCGGCTGAACCCCGTGCCGGTGGGCGTGGCGGGGGAGCTGTACGTGGGCGGCTCCGGCCTGGCCCGCGGCTACCTGGGCCGCCCGGGGCAGACGGCGGAGCGCTTCGTCCCCGATCCGTTCGGCGCGGAGCCCGGCGCGCGGCTGTACCGCACGGGCGACCGCGTCCGCTGGCGGGAGGATGGTGCTGCGTCGCTCGAGTACCTGGGGCGCCTGGACGTGCAGGTGAAGGTGCGCGGCTTCCGCATCGAGCTGGGCGAGATCGAGGCGCGGCTGCTGGAGCACCCGGAGGTGCGCGAGGCCGTCGTGGTGGCGCGCGAAGACGCGCCGGGTGAGAAGCGGCTCGTGGCGTACGTCGTCGCCGACGCGGGTGCGGAGGTGGACGCGGACGTGCTCCGGGCGCACCTGGGCCAGACGCTGCCGGCGTACATGGTTCCGGCGGCCTACGTGCGGCTCGAGGCGCTGCCGCTGACGCCCAACGGCAAGCTGGACCGCAAGGCGCTCCCCGCGCCCGAAGGCGATGCGTTCGCCGCGCGCGGGTACGAGGCGCCCGCCGGCGCGACGGAGCAGGCGGTCGCCGCCATCTGGGCGGAGCTGCTGGGCGCGGAGCGGGTGGGACGCGGCGACGACTTCTTTCACCTGGGCGGGCACTCGCTGCTGGCCGTGCGCGTGGCCTGGCGCATCCGCCAGGCGCTGGGCGCGGACGTGTCCCCGGGCGACCTGTTCGAGCGCCCCGTGCTGGCGGACTTCGCCCGCGGGCTGGAGACGGCCGCGCGCGCGGAGGCCGCCGCCATCGAGCCGGTCGATCGGTCCTGCGGCATCCCGCTCTCCTTCGCGCAGCAGCGCCTGTGGTTCCTGGAGCAGCTGGGCGGCACGGGCGCGGCGTATCACATCCCCCTGCGCCTGCGCCTGCGGGGCGAGCTGGACCGCGAGGCCCTGGCCCGTGCGCTGGACCGCATCGTCGCGCGGCACGAGGCGCTGCGGACGACGTTCGAAGCCGTGGACGGCGAGCCGGTGCAGCGCATCGCATCCCCCGAATCGAGCGCGTTCCGGCTCGTGGAGCACGACCTCCACGCTGCGGCGGACGTGGAGGGTGCGCTGGGGCGGCTGATGGCGGACGAGGCGGCGGCGCCGTTCGACCTGGCGCGCGGGCCGCTGATCCGCGGCCGGCTGGTTCGGATGGCGGCGGACGAGCACGTGCTGCTGATCACCATGCACCACGTGGTCTCCGACGGCTGGTCCACGGGCGTCTTCGTCCGCGAGCTGGCCGCGCTGTACGACGCCTTCCGCCGGGGCGCGGACGACCCGCTCTCCGCGCTGGAGATCCAGTACGCGGACTACGCGGCCTGGCAGCGGCGCCGGGTGGGCGGCGAGCTGCTGGAGCGGCAGGCGGGCTTCTGGGAGCAGGCGCTGGCGGGCGCGCCGGAGCTGCTGGAGCTGCCGGCGGACCATTCCCGTCCGGCGCGGCAGGACTTCGCGGGCGACTCGGTGCCGCTGGCGCTGGACGCGGAGCTTACGGCGGCGCTCAAGGCGCTGTCGCGGCGGCGCGGCACCACGCTGTTCATGACGCTGCTGGCCGGCTGGGCGGCGGTGCTGGGCCGCCTCGCCGGGCAGACCGACGTGGTCGTCGGCACGCCGACCGCCAACCGCGACCGGCGCGAGACGGAGGCGCTGATCGGCTTTTTCGTCAACACGCTGGCGCTGCGGGTGAACCTGTCCGGCGCGCCCACGGTGGCGGGGCTGCTGGCGCAGGTGCGGACGGCGGCGCTGGAGGCGCAGCAGCACCAGGACATCCCCTTCGAGCAGGTGGTGGAGCGGGTGGCGCCGGCGCGCAGCCTGGCGTACCACCCGCTCTTCCAGGTGATGTTCGCCTGGCAGAACGCGGGCGGCGGCGCGCTGGAGCTCCCGGGGCTCACCGTGGCCAACGTGGACGCGGGGGACGTCGATACGGCCAAGTTCGACCTGTCGCTGGCGCTGTGGGAGGACGACGGGCGCATCGCGGGCGGGCTCACCTACGCCACGGCGCTCTTCGAACGCGCCACGGCGGAGCGCTTTGCCGGCTACCTGCGCCATGCGCTGCAGGCCATGGCCGCGGACGAGCACCAGCCGGTGGACCGGCTGCCCCTGCTGCCGGAGGCGGAGCGCCGGCTGGTCGTCGACGAGCTGAACGCGACGGACCGGCCCTACCCGGCCGGCCTGTGCGTCCACGACCTCTTCCGCGCGCAGGCGGCGCGGACGCCGGACGCCGTCGCGCTCGTCTGGCAGGGCGAGCGGGTGACGTACGCGGAGCTTCAGGGCCGCGCGAACCGCATCTCCCACGCGCTGCGCCGCCGCGGCGCGGGGCCGGAGGTGTGCGTGGGCATCTGCCTGCCGCGCACGCCGGACCTGGTCGCGGCCATGCTGGGCGTGCTGGGCGCGGGCGCGGCGTACGTGCCGCTGGACCCGGCGTATCCCCGCGAGCGGCTGGGCTACATGCTGGAGGATGCGGGGATCACGCTCGTCCTGACGGACTCCGCGCTGGCGGACCGCCTGCCCGAAGGCACGGCGACCCTGCTGCTGGACCGGGAGGCGGACGCCATCGCGGAGGAGCCGGACACGGCCCCGGAGAGCGGTGTAACGCCGGAGAACCTGTCGCACCTCATCTTCACCTCCGGCTCCACCGGTCGGCCCAAGGGGGTGATGATCCGCCACTCCGCCGTGTCCGTGCTGCTGCACTGGATGCGCGACACCATCGCCGACGAGGAGCGCGCGTCCGTCCTCTTCTCCACCTCCGTCAACTTCGACGTGTCCGTGGCGGAGCTGTTCGGCGCGCTCTGCTGGGGCGGCACGCTGGTGATGGTGGAGAACGCGCTGGAGCTTCCCACCGTGGCCGATCAGGGGATCCGCTACGTGAGCATGGTGCCCACGGCCGCGGCGGAGCTGCTGCGTACGGGCGGCATCCCGGCCAGCGTGCGGACGGTGAACCTGGGCGGCGAAGCGCTTCCCAAGGAGCTGGCGCAGGGGCTGTACGCGCTGGGGACGGTGGAGAAGGTGCGCAACCTGTACGGGCCGACGGAAGACACCAGCTACTCCACGTACTCCCTCGTGGAGCGGGGCGGGGAGCAGGTGCTGATCGGCACGCCGCTGGCCAACTCGCAGGCGTACGTGCTGGACGGGCAGCTGCAGCCGGTGCCCCTGGGCGCGGCGGGCGAGCTGTACCTGGCGGG
>DASTVC010000134.1:0-7135 GCA_035759295.1 Longimicrobium sp.
GGCGTGGCCACCTCGATCACCCCCGTGTCGAAGTACACGGCCCCGCCCGTGGGCAGGTGGTAGCTGGTGCCCTGCCGGTGCATCAGGTTGCCGCGCACGAAGGCGCGCGGCGAGCCGAACACGTCTTCGGGGCGCACCGGCTCGCCGTCCAGGGTCACGGAGAACTCCGCCTCCATCCCCATGGCCGCAAGCGCCAGCCGTCCGGCGGCGGGGGCGCTCCGGCCGCCGCCCTTCTTGGGATCAGGCATCACTCCCCCTTCTTCCCGCTCTGCTTGCCCCGCGCAATTCCGTCCTGAAGCGGCCGGGCGTCCTTGTCCTGCGCTTCATCACCCTTTCCGTGCGGCACCACCGTTACGTATCCCAGGTCCAGGTGCAGATGGTCTTCCGTCCTGCCCGGCCCGGCGCCGTACGGCAGCGACCGGAACGCGGGAAACACCCGGCGCGCCACCTCGGCGTAGCGGGTGATGTTGGCCTCGTTGTCCAGCCAGTCGTCGCCCACGCGGTACAGGTGCACCGCGGCGCCCCAGCAATGCACCGACGCGTCGCGGCTCAGCTGGTGCGCGGGGCTGCGGTAGCCGCCGTTGGCCGAGATGTGCACGTAGGTGTTCACCTCCACCCGGAACGCCTCCATGGCCGCCGCCAGCATCGTCACCGCCAGCGGCACGAAGCGCTGGCTCTCCGCGCGCAGCATCTTGTGCTCGCGAAAGTCGATGTCGATGAACTCCCACAGCTTGAAGTGCGGCGTGAGCGGCGTCTCCAACGCCACCTCCCACGACGGCACCTGGTAGAACCACCGCGGCAGCCGCCGGGTGTATCCGTCGCGCCCCCGCACCAGCTCTCCCGGCCGCAGAACCCGCCGCGCCGTATCGGAAAGCTTCAGGCCGTCCACCACCTTCAGGTCGCTCAGCTCCGGCATCAGCCCGCGCCCCCGGTCAGCTGGTCGAACACGGCGCGCGAGATGCGGGCGATGGTGTCGCTGCGGCCGCTGGTCTTCGACGCCTCCCATTCGGTGAGCACCACCAGCGCGTACGGCTTGCGCCTGGGCACGTACACGATCCCCGCGTCGTGGGCCACGGTGCTGATCTCCCCCGTCTTGTTGGCGACCTTTACGTCGTCCGGAAGCATGCCGGGAATGCCGCCGCGAAACTTCTGCGCGTGCAGAATGTCCAGCATCTGCCGCGACGACTCCTCGCTGAACGCCTTGCGCTCCTCGATCACGCGGAGCACGGCCAGCATTCCGTCGGCCGTGCAGCGGTTGTTGATGCCGGCCGCGTGCGCCGCGTCGTCCTCTACCCCGCGCCGGAACTCTACGCCCCTGTCCAGCTTGAGCTTGCGCAGGGTGTCGGCGATGGCGTCCACGCCCACGGCGTCGACGAGCAGGTTGGTGGCCAGGTTGCTGCTGGTGGTGATCATGTGGTGCGCCAGCTCCTGCACCCGCATGGTCTTGCCGATGTTGCGGGGCACCTCGGCGTTGGCGTCGCGGCTGGCCGCCACGCGAAAGGTGCTGCCGTCGCCCACGGCGCTGGCGAACAGGTTGCGCACGTGCACGCGCGCCATCAGCGTCAGCTTTTTATCTTCCACGGCGCGGAAAACGCCCAGGAGAACGGGGACCTTGATGGTGCTGGCGGCGTGGAACCATTCGTCGCCGCGGTAGCTCCAGCCGGTCTCCGTCTCATAGTCGTGGTACGCCACGGCCACGCTGCGCGCCCCGCCCTTGTCGGCGATGGCGCGCACCCTGTCGCGCAGCGCTTCTTCCCGGTCCCTGCGTTCGTGCTCTTTCCTGGATGGCATCCGGCCGTTTGTGTCAGCGGGCGCCCCGGCACCATGCGTTTGCGGGGACAGAGGCCGTCCGCCTTGCAGGATCGGCGCCAGAGGCGGGGGCAGAGGGTGAGGGGGTGAACGGGTGAACGGGTGACGGGGTGACAAGGTGACGGGGTGATGAAGCAGGGCCGTGCTGCGTCCGCGGGGCCCTCACCCGCTCGCTCAGGCTCGCACCCTCTCCCGCAAGCGGGAGAGGGCATGAACGTCGCGAGTGCCCGCGTCGCGTTTCCGCCGGTGTGGATGTCGTTACGCTGATCCTTGCCACGCGCGACGGCCCCTGCCCACCCGAGCGGTTGAAGCCCCGTCCGGCGAGCGTAGCGAGCCGAGACGGGGCTTATCGCAGTTCCAGCAGCGGGTTCACCCGCTCATCCCCCGCGACGGGCCCCCGTTCACCCGTTCACCCGTTCACCCGTTCACCCGTTCACCCGTTCACCCGTTCACCCGTTCACCCGTTCACCCCCGCCGCCCCGTGGCACCGCCTGTGCTGATGTCAGGTGCCCCTCCTCAAGGGACGGGGCCGAAACGACGGGGCATGGGATGCAGATGACGGATAAAGCGGAGCACGTAGGGCAGTCGGGCCAGACCATCGAGGCGGAGGAGGGCGTTCTGCCCATCGCGCTGGTGGACGGCAGCAACGTGGCCCACAGCAGCGAGGGTGACGAGGCGCGGCTGCAGAACATCAAGCTGGTGGTGCGCAAGCTCATCTCCGAAGGCTACGAGCCCGTGGTGGTGGCCGACGCCGCGCTGCGCCACCAGATCGACGACAAGGAGGGGTACGAGCGGCGGGTGGAGGAGGGAAAGATCAAGCAGGCCCCCGCCGGGACCGACGCGGACTACTTTCTCCTGGCCTTCGCGCGCGAGCTGGACGCGGTGATCGTCAGCAACGACCTGTTCCGCGACCGCGCCGAGGCCTTTCCCGAAGCCCGCGAGCGTATGATCCGCTACATGATCGTCGACGAGCAGGTCGTCTTCGAGCGCCGCAACAAGAAGCGGTGAGACGGGTGCTTGCCATTGGCCATCCAACGACCGCTTCGTTATCTTGAAGGAATGGGGCCCGGGGTCCTCTGAGCCGCTGGCTCATGGTTTTGGGACGACGTTTTCCCCGGAAGGCATGCCTTCCGGGGATTTCTTTGTTCCGTGCAGATCCACAGGATCGACCCTTCCGCCCGCTTGTCAGTCCCTTCGCGGCGGGGTAACTTGCCTGCCGGCGGAACCCTCCCGCCGTCCCATCCCTCCGCAAGTTCAAACGCTGCAATCAAGTTGAGAGACATCGCGCTGTACCACGGCGACGGCCGCGGCTGGATCGAGGTCATTACCGGGGTGATGTTCAGCGGCAAGAGCGAAGAGCTCATCCGCCGCGTGCGCCGCGCGCTCATCGCCCAGCGCCGCGTGCAGGTGTTCAAGAGCGCCCTGGACGACCGCTACGCCGGCGTGCGCACCATCAGCTCCCACGACGGCTCGGGGGTCGAGGCGGTGCCGGTCCGCTCATCGACGGAAGTCGCGGAGCACGTGCACCCGTACACGCAGGTGGTGGCCATCGACGAGATCCAGTTCCTGGACGACGGGGTGGTGGACGTCATCAGCCTGCTGGCCGACAACGGCGTGCGGGTGATCGTGGCGGGGATCGACATGGACTTTCGCGGCGAGCCCTTTGGCCCCATGCCGCGCGTGCTTACGGTGGCGGAAACGGTGGACAAGCTGCACGCCATCTGCGTCATCTGCGGCAACCCGGCCACCCGCAACCAGCGCCTGGTGGACGGCGCCCCCGCGCCGTACGAGGGGCCGCAGATCCAGGTGGGCGGCAGCGAGGCGTACGAGGCGCGCTGCCGGCGCTGCCACGACGTCCCCAGCGACCAGCGCTACCAGACGTCGCTGCTCGACCTCCTCGGCAGCACCCCCGCCGACCCCGTCGTCCTCACCCGCGAAAGCCTGACGCGCAAGGCGTGAGCGGTTCGATGGAGACGATGCGGGCTCGGGACGGAAGTCCTGGGCCCGCGTTCATTTCTCCGCGATCGCCACCGCTGAAGTGCTTCCAACCATCGCGGCGTTGACTTCCTGAGGGAGCGCCACACGGAACCCGAAGTCACAGAATCGCTTGCGCGCGACCGAAGGACCTCTTCAAGGCCTCCTCGAAGCTCGCCTTCAGCCACGGCACCCGCCCCTCGCGTCTTCGCCAAACGCAAAAGCCTGTCATTTCGAAGGAGGCGCCGCGCGAATTCGTCCCTCACTCCAGCATCTGCGCCGACTGAGAAATCTACCGTCGGATGCTCGTGGCCTGCCGGAACGCCGGGTACTCGCGGCGTCCGCAAGCCCAACTCTGTCGGAGCGCGGAATAGCCCCGGGACCAGCGCGGGCTGCCGCGTCCGCCCTCCAAGTAAACGATGGTAGATTCCTCGGCCCTGCAACCGGTGGCGTGAATGGAAAATCCAGTGTGGCCGGGCCTCGGAATGACACGCTCTCGCGCGCGGCCACAGCATCCCTCCAAAGGCGGGCTTCACCTGCTCGCGTGGGTGAGGCAGCGTCCTCCGTCGAAAGGCCCGCCGTGATGCTGGCGAGGTCCTTCGGTCGCGCGCGAGCGATTGAGTAGCCATCGGAGTTCTGCGCGGCGCTCCCTCAGGAAGTCGACACCGGGGGGTTTCCGGGATATCGACGGGCCCATACGACAATCCAGATCGACGAGTCCTCACTCGGTTCACCCGGCAACGTCTCCCTTGCGGATCGCGTCACAGAGGGTGCAAGTTTTTCAGCACATCCAACACACAGCGCCAGCCGGATTCCGGCGCACCGCATCCCGCACCCGCCCACACCCATGCGCATCCGCCTTACGCACCTGTCCGCCCTGGCCGCGCTGGCGCTGGCCGCCGCGCCGGGGCACGCCCAGGAACGGCGCCCGCTCACGGCGCTGGACTTCTACCACCTCAAGAACGCCGGCGGCGTGAACCTGTCGCCCGACGGGCAGCGGGCGGTGTTCGTGGTCACCGAGGTGGACAGCGCAGAGAACCGCTACAAGCGCGACCTGTGGATCGCCAACACCGACGGCAGCGGGCTGCGCCGGCTTACCTGGACCAACGCGCGCGGCATCGGCGCGCCGCGCTTTTCGCCCGACGGGCGGATGATCGCGTTCGTGCAGTCGCGGGGGAACGGGCCGGGACAGGTGTGGATCCTTCCCCTGGCCGAGGGCGGCGAGGCCTGGCCGCTCACCGACCTGGAGACGGGGGGCGGCAACCCGGTGTGGTCGCCGGACTCGCGGCGCGTCGCCTTCATGTCACAGCTCACCCCCGAGCAGATCGCCAAGTCCGACTCCGCCGCGGCCGACAGCGCCAAGAAGGAGGATGAAGCGAAGGTCGACGCCGCCGCCATCCGCAACATCGACGACGACCGCGCCGCCGCGCTGGCCTCCATCCGCGCCAAGCTGGCCGCCAACGCCCGCGAGCAGGACCCGCGCGTGGTCACCCGCCTGGGCTACCTGGGCGAGACCAGCATCGAGGACGAGAGCTACGGGCAGATCTACGTGGTCGAGGTGCGGCAGGGGGCAAAGCCGGTGCAGCTGACGCGCGTGGCGTACGGCATCGGCGCGCCGCAGTGGACCCCCGCGGGCGACTCGCTCATCTACAGCGCCGCTCCCCCGCGCACCCCCGGGCTGCACCCCGATTACGAGCTGGAGAGCGACCTGGTGGTGGCCCCGGCCGACGGACGGGGCCGGACGCGCATCCTGGCCGAGGCGGGAACGGGCGAGGACGGCGCGGCGTTCTCACCGGACGGGCAGTACATCGTCTACACCCGCTTTGCCACCGACCCCAACTCGTTCACCGCCACCAACAACGAGCTGCTGGTCATGCGGCGCGACGGCGGCGACCGGCGCAGCATCACCGGGCCCATGGACCGGGCGCCGCAGGGGTACACCATCACCCGCGACGGCTGGCTGTACTTCACCACGCCGTCGGAGGGCTCGGTGCCCCTGTACCGCACGCGGCTGGACAACCTCAGCCCGCAGCCGGTGGTGCAGGGGCCGCGCGGCGTGCTCTCGTTCGACGCGGCCGGCGGGCGCATCGCCTGGTCGGAGATGAACCCGCGGCGCCCCAGCGACGTGTACACGGCCGACGCCACGGGCACGGGCGAGCGGCGGCTGACCATGCTGAACGACTCGCTGCTGGCGCAGGTGTACGTGGGCGACTACAACGAGATCCGCTACCCCTCGTTCGACGGCCGCCGCGCGCACGGCTGGTACGTGCTGCCCATCAACCATCGCCCCGGCCGCCGCGCGCCGCTGGCGGTGGAGATGCACGGCGGTCCGCACGCCATGTGGGGGCCGGGCGAGGCCAGCATGTGGCTGGAGTACCAGATGCTGGCGGGGGCCGGCTACACCGTGTTCTTCTCCAACCCGCGCGGCTCGTCGGGGTACGGCAACGAGGGGCTGCGGGCCATCCGCCGCAACTGGGGCTCGCCCCCCGCGCAGGACGTGCTGATCGGCGCCGACAGCGTGATCGCGCGCGGGCTGGCGGACCCGGCGCGGCAGGCCATCACCGGCGGCAGCTACGCCGGCTACCTCACCGCGTGGATCATCGCCAAGGAGGCGCCCACGCGCTTCAAGGCCGCCGTGGCGCAGCGCGGCGTGTACGACCTGGGCATCTGGTACGGGTCGTCCAACACCTGGCAGCTGTTCGAGGGCGAGTTCGGCACGCGGCCGTGGGAAGATCCGGAGATCACCCGCGCGCAGTCGCCGCTCACGTACGTGAACGACATCCGCACGCCGCTGCTGCTGCTGCACGCCGACACCGACTTCCGCGCCACCATCGCCAGCGCCGAGGCGCTGTACCGCGCGCTTACGGTGCTGGGGCGGCCGGTGGAGTTCGTCCGCTACCCGCGCGAGGGGCACGAGCTCACGCGCAGCGGCGAGCCCAACCACCGCATCGACCACATGCTGCGCATCCTGGAGTACTTCGAGCGCTATGTGACGCACTGATTCTGGTGGTGATGGGGACGGTGGAACGATGAAGTCGAGAGGCCCCGCGGCGTGTGTCGCGGGGCCTCTTTCTGTTGAAACAACGGCGAACTGCGGGTTTGGGCGTGCCCCTCCGCTGCGCTCCGGGTCGGGCTGCGCGCGCAGTAGGCAACGATACAACTGTTGCCAACTGCGCCGAGCCCCCGGCGCTCACCAGCCTCATGCCGTTCCCGCCTTGCTCGTGCATGCGCGCCGTGTTCTGTGCGGCCGGCGAGTTCCTTGACACAACAGACCGGCGACATGCTTGACACGTTCCCTCCCCGTGGGACCCGTGCGCAGCCGGAACCCGCAGTTCAGGCGGTCACCTTCCCA
>DASTVC010000135.1:0-9348 GCA_035759295.1 Longimicrobium sp.
CGTCGGTGGAATCGTGGGAATGCGGACGGAGCACAAGTTAGGGAGGCGAGAGCGAAAGTGCGACGTCGGGGGCCCTCACCCGGCTCGTTCCTCGCCTGCCCTCTCCCACAAACTGCGTGGGAGAGGGGATAAACGTCGCGACGGGGTGCGGGGCGCTCCGGCGGAGACGGCGCAGGTGGTGGGATGCGCACCCGTTGCGGTCGGCCCGGTGCGTGACACGCCGCACAAGCCCGGCCGCCCAGTCCGCGCAGGCGGACTTCGTGAATTTCCAGCCGCGGTTTTAACCGCCCGGAGGGAGCCCGGCTGCTTTCCCTCTGCGTTTGCTCGCGGGCGGACGGCACGTCATCCACCCGGGTATCAGCGGTTTCGCCCCCATCACCAGCGGCGAGTGAGAAACGCGGCGGGGATGATGATCGGGGCGCCGGATCGTGTGATCCAGCGCCCCGATTGCATCCATCGTGCGTCCGTGGAAGCTCGGCCGTTCCCTCAATCGCCGAAGGAGACGCCCAGGCGGCGGGCGGTGCGGACGACCTCGCCGTCGACGGGGACGCGCTTGATGTCGTTCACGGCGTCGCCCAGGGGCACGCTGCGCACCGACTTGCCCTGCAGCGCCACCATCGACCCGAAGTTGCCGCGCTCCACCGCGTGCACCGCCGCCGCGCCAAAGCGCAGCGCCAGGTTGCGGTCGAAGGGCACGGGGCTGCCGCCACGCTGGATGTGGCCCAGCGTCAGCGTGCGCGTCTCCTTGCCCGTGAAGTGCGCGATCTCGTCCGCCAGCCGCTCGGCGATGCCGCCGTAGCGCCCCGTCTCGCCCACGTAGCTGGGCGTGCCGCCCGCCGCGCTGGCCCCCTCGGCCACCACGATGATGCTGAAGCGGCGGCGCGCCGCCTCCCGCTCCTGGATCTTCTCCACAATGCGGTCGATGGAGTAGGGGATCTCGGGGATCAGGATGACGTCCGCGCCGCCCGCCATCCCGCTCTCCAGCGCGATCCACCCCGTGTGCCGCCCCATCACCTGCGCCACCATCACCCGCTGGTGCGCCTCGGCCGTGCTGTGCAGCCGGCCGATGGCCTCCGTGGCCACGTCCACCGCGGTCTGGAAGCCGAACGTCATGTCGGTGGCGCCCAGGTCGTTGTCGATGGTCTTGGGGACGCCGACGACGCGCAGCCCCCGCAGAAACAGGCGGTGCGCGATCTTCAGCGAGCCGTCGCCGCCGATGGCGATGAGCGCGTCGATCCCCAGCTCGGCGAAGCGGTCGATGATCTCCTGCGACGGATCGGTGGGGCCCCAGGTGCCGTCCGGCTGCCGCGGCTCCAGCCCGAACAGGTTGCCGCGCGTGGTGGTGCCCAGGATGGTGCCGCCCAGGTGGGTGATGCCGCGCACCTTGTCGGCGCACAGCTTCATCATCCCCGGCTCGCCGTCCACGTCGTCGTGCAGCAGCCCCATGTAGCCGCGCCGGATGCCGAACACCTCCCAGCCGTTGCTGTGGGCGGCCAGGGTGGCGGCGCGGATCACGGCGTTCAGCCCCGGCGCGTCGCCCCCGCCTGTGTTGATGGCGATGCGCCGGATGTTGGGGGAATACTCCATCAGACCGTCCTATTTGTTAGTCTTTCTTCCAAAACGGAAGATAACCGGTCCCCATGCCGGCCTTCAAGGCCGCACGGCAGATCGGGACGTTATCGTTCGATGAGCTCGTCCAGGTCGATCGGGCGGAGCGAGACCACCGGGGCGGATTCGCTGCCGCCGAACCAGAGGTGCACCCGCTCCGCATCCACCCGCACGCCCGGGATCGCCATCCCTCCATCTGCATCGCCCGGCCACGGCAGGGCCAAGTACTCCGATACGCAGTCCTGCACGCCGCTGAGCACGGCACGTCCCGCGGTCTCCAGACGTTCGGCCACGGTACGATCGTCGTCCTCCTCCACGATGACCGCGGCGGCGGAGCCTCCCTGGACGATGCCGTCCGCGGATACGACCAGATTCTCGTCGTCCACGCGGATGGTGAGCGGCGGCGGAAGCACCTCGCCGATCCGCTCCGCAAGCGCTCGCGCGAACCTCAGTGACGATGCGCGCATCGACCCGTCACGCGGAGGCTGGACGGATCACCGGCATTCCGCCGGCGCGTCGGCGGCGGTGGAGAGGCGCGTAAGGCGCAGGTGGTCGAGCAGGGCGGTGTTGACGTGGCCGTCCATGTTCTCGTCGCGCGGCGTCATCTCCAGCCGCAGCGTGTACTCGGACGCGGGGAGCTCGATGCGCAGCCCGGTTCCGTATCCCCAGTCCGTCCAGCGGCCGGTACCGCGCTGCGGCATCACCAGCACACCGATGGCGTCGCCGCCCACCGCCAGCGTGCGGATGGCTGCCTTGGCGTCGGTGTTGATGGGCCCGCTTCCGTTGGCGTAACGCGGCTCCACCAGGTACACGCCGCCGCAGGCGATGCGCACCGGCACCTCGACGACGAGGTTCGATTCGCGGGTGAGGCGAACGTATCCCTCGCCGCTGAAGCCCGCGTGCTCGCGCTCCAGCTCCACGAACTGCGGACGCGCGATGAGCACGGCGCCCTCCTCCGCCACGCGCACCGGCTCGCTGAGGAACGACTCCACGCCGGCCGAATCCACCGAAAGCACCTGGTACTCCGCCACCCCGTCCGCCGCGCCCAGCGCGACCTGCGTCTCCGTGGTGGTCGACGCCGGGCGGTCGTCGCGGTAGACGGCGTAGCGCACGGCGCCAGGCACCGCGGCCCACGCCAGCGTCTCGCCCTGCAGCCGGATGGCCGGCGTCTCCGGGGCGAAGCGGTTCTGGACGAGGTTGATCTCCCCCGCGGGCCAGCGGCCGTTCATCTGGATCTCCACCGTGTGCTCGCCCGTCAGCGAGGCCGGCACCTCCGCGCGCTCCACGGGCTGGCCGTCGAGGCGCACGGACGCCACGCCGTCCCCGTGGCCGCGAACGGTGATGGTCAGCGTGGCGCCGCGGTAGCGCAGGCCACTGAGCGTCCGCTCGCCGCCATACGCCGGCGGCACCATCGGCGTGAACCGCAGGCGGTCGGGATCGAAGCGCATCCCGAAGAGCACGCGGTAGCTGGCGGCCAGGTTCCCCGCCACGCTCCACAGCTGCCGGTCGCTGTTGAGCTCCGTGCCGTCGAAGTGGCCGGTGCTGGCCACCATGTTCTCCTTGTTGGTCAGAAAGAGCGCGGCCGGGCGCCAGATGGAGGCCAGCCCGTGCTCCACCCCCGCCGTGTTCCCCGCCTCCGCCGACGCCCACAGCCAGAACGCGTTCACGAACGGCCACAGCGCGCCGTTGTGGTACGAGGGGATGTTGGGGATGTACGGCCAGAACGTGGGCGCGCCGAAATCGACCACCGGCATCCGCGCCGCCAGCCGCGCCTGCTGCGCGTCGTCCGCCGCGCCGTAGATGATGGCCAGCGCCTCCGCCAGCGCGTCGCTGCGCGGGGAGCGCGACGGAAAGGCCCGCCCGTAGCGGAAGGTGGCGTACCAGCCGAGGTCGGGCTGCCAGAGGTGCGTGTTGATGGCGGTCCGCAGCCCGTCCGCCACCTCCGTCCACTGCGTGGGCGACTCGCCGAGCGCGTCCGCCATGTCCGCCAGCAGGCGATACGTGGCGTAGTGGACGATGTTGGTGCTGGTGGCGGCGGACTGCGCGATGTCGCGCGGGTCCATCCAGCGGGGGTAGCTCTGCTCCCGCCAGTCCATGAACGACGTCTCGCCCGACATCAGCCCCGTGTTGACGTCCAGCGCGGCGTGCAGGTCGGCGCCGGCGGAGCGGGAGATGATGTCGTACGCCTTCCGCAGCCAGTTGCGGTCGCCCGTCACCGCGTACAGCTCCCACGCCGCCAGCGCCCACGTCATCCGGTCGGTGGATACGGGCCACGATCCGCCCGTCCCCGTGTCCTGGATGATGCGGCCGGCGCTGTCCACCTTGGCCATCAGGCTCTTCCGCACCGCGTCCGGCGCCACGATGGCCAGCGACAGCACCGACGAATACGCCACGTCGCGCGTCCACACACCGGGCCACTTGGCGCCCGCGGAGAGCGCGCCGTCCTCGCGCACCAGCTGCGTAAGCTCTTCCAGCGACAGGCTGTACAGCGCGTCCACCAGCCGCTCCGGCGACCGCATCCGCGGAAACGCGGCAAGGTCCGCTCGCCGCGTCCACACCGCGCGCCCCTCCCCCGCCAGCGGCCGCGTGTACTGCGCCTCGACGGGAATCGCGAGCGTGTAGATGCCGTCGCCGTCGGGATCCGTGAGCTGCGCCGGGCCGCCGGAGCGCAGGGCGCGCGCGTCCCAGCTCAGCGGCTCCACGTCGCCAATGGCGTAGACCGCGTCCAGCCGGTGAATCGGCTCGCCGTACGGCGGATCGTACGACCCTGTCTGCTGCAGCGCGCGCTGCACGTGCCGCAGATCCAGGCTGATCACCACCTGCGCGACGCCCTCTTCGCTGGTTGCGTACGCCTCAGGCGTGGGGATGAACGGCGGCTGCTCCTGGCCGAACACGTAGACGGGCGAGACGATGCGGCCGCCTGCGGGGCGGATGTACAGCGTGTGCTCCGTGCCCGACGGGAATTCGTTGTCCAGCCCGTTCAGGCTGAACCGGAAGTGCATCTCCCGCCCCGCGCGCGGATACGTGCTGACGATGCTGTCGCGCGAAAGCGCCGTCGCCATCCACCGCCCCTGCCGCACGGAGGTGTCGGTGACCGTGTACGCGTCCGACTGGTACAGCGGCGTCTGCGCCTGGGCATCCACGGCACCCGCCCCCACGGTGAGCGCGACGATTCCCGGAACGATCGTGCGGAGAGGAAGATTCATGCGCTGGTGGTGATGTGGGTCGGATCAGGAGGAGGATGCCGCTGCAGTCCGTCGCTTCGAAAGGCATCGAGCTGCGTCCTCGCGGTGCCCCTCCCCCGGCCCCTCCCCGTTCGTTCCTCACGGAGAGGGGAGGCGTAGCCGATGGAGCGGGGCGTCGTCGAACGGGATCACGCTGGCGCCCGACAGGGCCCCCTCTCCCCCTGCCCCTCTCCCCCGCTGCGCGGGAGAAAGGGGAGAATTCGATCGCGTTTCTACAGGATCTGTCGGCGACTTCACCGCCCGCCGACGCGCTCCAGACCTTCCCCTCGCGTCACCTCTCTCCCGCGCTGTTTGCGGGGAAGAGGCCGGGAGAGGGGGCCAGCGTCGGGCGCAGTTCGAAATCATTCGCAGCGCCGAAGTCCCTGCCCCACACCCAACCTCCCCCGGCAGTTTCGGGGGAGGTGAGGGGGCCGACTCGGAGCCCGCCGAAGCGCCTCGTTCAGTGCCCGTGCGGACGGCGCGGTTCGCCTTCGCGCTCCAGGCCCAGGGCGTGCTCGCGCTCCTCGGTGGCGCGGCCTTCGGGTTCTTCCGAGGCGGGGTGCACGCCGCTGCTGCCGCGGCGGCCCAGGTACAGGAACAGCGCGCCGAACAGGAGGACCGGGATCCCCCAGCTCACGTTGATGTTGTGGCCCAGCGAGCGCTGGTAGACCGACGCGTCGCTCATCAGCCCGTAGCCTACCAGGAGCAGCCCCAGCAGCGTGAACAGCCCGCCGATCGGCAGCCGGATGTCGAGATTCATCGTGGCAGCCCCTTAGAAGAAGATCACGTTCAGCACCAGCGTCATCGCCAGCACCACGCACGCCAGCGGGCCCGGCCGCTTGTACCAGGGCTCACCCTCGTCCTTCGGCCGCTCCGTGAGCGAGTAGACCAGGCCGCGCAGCTCCTCCGCCGGCCGCGGCTTCGTGAGCAGGCTCACGGCGATGGTCACCACGAAGCAGACCGTCCACGCCCAGATGGCCGTCCAGAAGTTCTGCGCCATCTCGCTGGGATACGTGTTCATCAGCCCCAGCCAGCCGCCCTTGATCCCCACGTGCCCGCCCGCGGGGAGCGTAAGGCCGTGGTGCAGCGCCGCGGCCGCCGTCCCGGAGACCAGACCGGCAAAGGCGCCGTGCCCGGTGGTGCGCCGCCAGAACATGCCCAGCAGGAAGGTGGCGAACAGCGGAGCGTTCACGAACGCGAACACCAGCTGCAGCATGTCCATGATGTTGTTGAACGCCGTCGTGGCGTACGCCGTCGCCACGCTGAGCGCGATGCCGCCCACCGTGGCCATCCGCCCCATCCACAGGTAATGGGCGTCGCTCGCGCCCTTCCTGATGTACGCCTGGTAGATGTCGTACGTCCACACGGTGTTGAACGCCGTCACGTTCCCCGCCATCCCGCTCATGAAGCTGGCCATCAGCGCCGTAAGCCCCAGCCCCAGCATCCCCGGCGGAAAGTAGTGGCCCAGCATCAGCGGAATGGCCAGGTCGTAGTTCAGCGACCCGTCCGCCTTGGCCGGCAGCGCGAACCCGCTGGCGCCCGCCTGCGTGGTCAGCGCGATGGCGATCATCCCCGGCAGGATCACCAGGATGGGAAAGAGCATCTTGGGGAACGCGGCGATCAGCGGGGTGCGGCGCGCGGCCGACATGCTATCCGCCGCCATTGCCCGCTGCACCACCAGGAAGTCCGTCGTCCAGTATCCAAAGCTCAGCACGAATCCCAGCCCCATCGCCAGCCCGAACACCTCCACGCCCATGGGGTTGTTGGCCGCGCTCCCCATGTGCTGCCACGACTGCGTGTAGGCGCCCGGCGCGAAGCCCGCGTTCTGCGCCGTCACCGCCAGCCGCTCGGTAAGGCCGCTCCATCCGCCCACGTCCTGCATCCCCAGGTAGACGAGGGGGATGAAGCCGGCGACGATGAGGAAGAACTGCAGCACCTCGTTGTAGATGGCCGACGTCAACCCGCCCAGGAAGATGTAGGCGAGCACGATGACGGCGCTGACCAGCACGCTGAAGTTGAAGTCCCACCCCAGCAGCACGCCCAGCAGCAAGCCCATGGCGTACATGCTGATGCCCGACGAGAACACCGTCATCGCCGCGAAGGTGATGGCGTTGAACCCGCGCGTCTTTTCGTCGAAGCGCAGCTTGAGGTACTCGGGGACACTGCGGGCGCGCGAGCCGTAGTAGAACGGCATCATGAACACGCCCACGAACACCATCGCGGGGATGGCGCCGATCCAGTAGAAGTGGCTGGTGGCGATGCCGTACTTGGCGCCCGACGCCGCCATGCCGATCACCTCCTGCGCGCCCAGGTTGGCGCTCAGGAACGCCAGCCCCGCCACCCACGCGGGGATGGACCTGCCCGACAGAAAGAAGTCCGTTGACGAGCGCATGTAGCGCTTGAGCGCCACCCCGATCCCCACCACGAAAACGAAGTAGAGGGCCAGGATGACGTAGTCGATGGGCAGCAGCTGGATCCGTGTCACGGGATGCCGGGTGGGTTGGAGGACCGTCGGCCCGGCAGCCACCGGGCGAGGAATGTGGTCGTGCGGATACGGTGGATACGGCGTACTGCGTCTGCGGATCGTGCGCGACGGAGGGTTTTACGGCGTCGCGCTTCGCGCGGGGCCCTCACCCCCGGCCCCTCTCCCGCAAACTGCGCGGGAGAGGGGAGAATTCGATCCCGCTCCGGACGGCCGCGGCGCGAGGGACGCGCCCCCTCCGGGCTCGCACCACTCGCCCACCTCCCCCAAAAAAACCTGGGGGAGGTTGAACTTCGACCCCGCTCCGAAAAGGTGCGTCGCACCTCCCTCCCCCGCGCTGTTTGCGGGGAGGGCCGGGGAGGGGGGCGGCCCACCATCCCGCGCCACACCATCCGAAGCTCACCGCAGCAAGCCCCACCACACCCCTCCCCCGCAGTTTGGGGGAGGGGTCGCCGCGAGCCGCGAGGAACGAGCGGCGAAGACGGCGGGGGTGAGGGCCCCGCGCCGCAGACGCGGCCCCTCGTCCTACGCCATCGCCATCCCGTACCGCGCCGCGCCCAGCAGCGCCGCGCGCGGCTCCAGGATCACGTGCACGGGAATGCGCTCCATCAGCCGCGACATGGGGCCCTTGCGCAGGAAGCCCTCGCGAAAGGCGCGGCCGCGGAGGATCGGCAGGATGCGGGGCGGAATGCCGCCGCCCAGGTACACGCCGCCCGTGGCCAGGCTGCGCAGCGCCGCGTTCCCCGCCTCCGCGCCCAGGATGGAGGCCAGCAGCCGCAGCGTGCGCCGGCACACGCCGCAGCCGCCGTGGCGGTCCATCCCCGCCTGCACCAGCGCCGGCGTCACGTCCCCGCCCGCGGCGAGGCGCGCGGCCAGGGCGGGCGGCGGCGGCGGCGCGCCGGGGCGGTCCGCCAGAAAGCGGTAGAGCGTGGCGATCCCCATCCCCGAGCAGACGTGCTCGTAGCTCACGTGCTCCGACGCCCGCGAAAGGTGCGCCAGCAGCCGCCGCTGCACCCCGTCGCGCGGCGCGAAGTCCGTGTGGCCGCCTTCCGTGGGGAGCGCCAGAAAGCCCGCGGGGTCCGGCACCAGCATCGCCTCCCCCAGCCCCGTTCCGACGGCCACCACCGCGCGCACGCCGTCGGGATCCGCCTCGCCGGGAAGGATCTGCGTCACCTGCTCCGGGCCCAGGTGGGGGATGGCGTACGCCGTGGCCTGCAGGTCGTTCACCAGCAGCACCGCGTCCACGGCCAGCGCCGCGGCCAGCGCGCCCTCGTCCAGCCGCCAGGGAAGGTTGGTGATGTGCGCGTGCCCGCCGATCACCGGTCCCGCCACGCTGAACGCGGCGCGGCGGACCGTGGCGGGATGGGTGGACAGGAAGGCGCCCAGCACCGTCTCCAGCGTGGCGTACTCACGGCTGGGAAAGACGGCCTCGGCCACGATCCGGGTAGACGAACCGCACTCCGACACCAGCGCCAGCACCGTCTTGGTGCCGCCGATGTCGCCGGCCAGCAGCAGCCCGTCCGGCGCGTCGTCGCGCGCGGACAAGGCGCGGCCGGGGGCGCCGGGCTGGGGGCTGCTGAGCGGCGGCGGTCCGGAAAAGGACAAGGGCGGAGCCGTTGGTCGTGGACGGGAATTGCGGCGCGCCGAACGGCGCGCGGGCGGCGACGCGGAGCCGGTCGCCGATTTTGTCAGGTTTGTTGACAAAGATGGAGCGGAGAATAAACGTGTACGTGCGGCTCCGCAACCCTTTCCGCCCACCTGGAACCTTTGTACAGGGAAAGCCTAGGCGGCGGGCCGACTTGCGCCACACCCGCGCCGCGGGCCATCTTCCTCGGCGGCGGCGGGCCCCGCGCCATTTGGCCGTCATACGGACGAATTGCCGCCGCCGCGCGCGCAATCGCCCGCGGCCTTTCCTGAACGACCCTCGCCGTGCGAAAGATCGACCCGCGCAACTTTCAGCGCGCCACCCGCACCACCACCAAGGAGATCAACCGCCAGATCGTCCTGAACCTGGTGCGCGAGTACCAGCCCATC
>DASTVC010000136.1:0-15953 GCA_035759295.1 Longimicrobium sp.
GCGCCTTCGTCGTCCGCTTCCCGCGCCGCGACTTGACGGGGATGAGGCCGAGGATTCCGGCGTCCGCCGCCGTCTCCAGCTCCACCACCGCCTCGATGGGATCGTCCGGAAAGCCCGCGTCCGCCTGCTGCGCGGCCACGAGGCGCGCCATGTCCTCGTTGCGCGTCTCGTTCAGCGGCTCGGGTTTCGACGACGCCGCGGCGGAGGAGAACAGGTCCCAGGTCACCGCGCGGCGGCCGGCGTGCGGCGGCGGGCCCGGTCGTGCGCCCGGCGCGCCGCGGTGATGGTGTTGCGCAGCAGCATCGCGATGGTCATCGGCCCCACGCCGCCGGGGACGGGGGTGATGGCGGACGCCACCTGTGAGACGGCGTCGAAATCCACGTCCCCCTTGATCACGTAGCCCTTGGGCGCCGCGGGATCGTCCACGCGCGTCACGCCCACGTCGAACACGGAGGCGCCGGGCTTCACCATGTCCGCCGTGATCAGCCCCGGCTTGCCCACGGCGACGACAAGGATGTCCGCCATCCGCGTGTGTTGCGCGAGGTCCACCGTGTGGCGGTGGCAGAGGGTGACGGTCGCGTTCGGCCCCGGCGCCATCAGCAGGCTCGCCAGCGGCTTGCTGACGATCAGGCTGCGGCCCACGATCACCACGTGCTTGCCGTGCGTGTCGATACGCTCGCGCCGCAGCAGCTCCATGATCCCCTCCGGCGTGGCGGGAACGAAGCCGTTGGGGTCGCCCACGAAGGCGCGGCCCACGTTCATGGGATGGAACCCGTCCACGTCCTTGGCGGGATTCACCCGCTCCAGGAACAGCTTGGGATTCAGGTGCGAGGGGAGCGGGAGCTGGATGAGCATCCCGTGGATCCCCGGGTCCGCGTTCAGCCCGTCGATGGTGCCGAACAGCTCGTCCGCGCTGGTGTGCGCGGGAAGGTGCACCAGGCGCGAGTGCATACCCGCCTCGTGGCACGCGCGCGTCTTGCTGCGCACGTACACTTCGCTGGCGGGGTCGCTGCCCACCAGCACCACGGCCAGGCCCGGCACCGTGCCTTCCGCGCGCAGCTGCGCCGCCTCGGCCGCAACTTCGGCGCGGATGAGCTGCGCCACCGCCGCACCGTCGATGATCCTTGCCGCCATGCCCTATTTCCGTTTGAACTCGCCCTGGAGCACGCGCTCGTAGGGAACGTTTACCCGCTCGATGGAGCGCGCAAGCCCGGTCGTCTCGTCGATGTCCACCACGGCGCCCTGCAGATGGAGGTCGCCGTCCGCGGGCTGCATCCGCTCACCGCGCGCCACCTTGAGCTGCCGCTCGATGCTGATGTCGGCCTTCATCCCGATGATGCCGTCCAGCCCGCCCGTGAGCCCCAGGTCGGTGATGCGCGCGGTCCCCTTCGGCTGCACCCACTCGTCCGCCGTCTGGCAGTGCGTGTGCGTGCCGACGACGGCCGCCACGCGCCCGTCCAGGTAGCGCGCGAACGCCTGCTTCTCGCTGGTCGCCTCCGCGTGGAACTCCACGACGATCACGTCCGCCTGATCCCGGACTTCCTCGATCAGGGCGTCCACGGCGCGAAAGGGGTCGTCGATGGGAGCCATGAAGGTGCGACCCTGCAGGTTCATCACCGCCAGCCGCGTGGGCCCCACGTTGATGACGACGGAGCCGCGCCCCGGGTTTCCGGGCGGGTAGTTGGCCGGGCGCAGCAGGCGCGGCTCCTTGTCCAACAGAGGAAGGATCTCCTTCTTGTCCCAGACGTGGTTCCCCGTGGTGATCACGTCCACCCCCGCCTCCTTGAACTCGGCCACGGTCTCGGGCGTGATGCCGAACCCGCCCGCCGAGTTCTCACCGTTGGCTACGACGACGTCCGCACGCACGTCTGCCTTCACCAGCCGCACGAGCTGCTTCAGCACCCGCCGCCCCGGCGACCCGATCACGTCCGCCACGAAGAGAATCCGCACGATATCTTTCGATTCTGATGAACTGTGCTGACGACGCCAACCTCGAACGCATCCGCACGGTGCCCCTCCCCCGGCCCCTCCCCGTTCGTTCCTCACGGAGAGGGGAGAATTCGGTCACGCTCCGACTCGATTTTTCGCCCACACCACCCCTCCCCCGCAGTTTGGGGGAGGGGTCGACTGCCGTTGCGAGGAACGAGCAAAAGGCCGGTCGGGGGTGAGGGCCCGCCCGCGCGCGCCGAAGGATACACCGCGCCGCCCTCCCGCGCGACCCCACACCGAACATAAACCGAACACACACCACTGTCCAGCGGTCAGCGCGAACGAAAAAGCCCGCACCTCGAGTTCAGGAGGCGCGGGTAATCCCATCGAACGGACGGCTCCGCTACTGAAACAGGGGATACGGATTCTGCGGCGTTCCGCCCCAGTATTTGCGCGGATCGCCCGTAGTGGAGACTTCGAAGTGCAGGTGGTAGTTACCTGGCCCCGCGTCGCCGGTGTTGCCGACGTACCCGAGCACCTGCCCCCGGCGCAGCGCCTGGCCCTCGGCGATGCCGGTCGCGTAGCGGTCCAGGTGGGCGTAGTAGTAGATGGTGCGCCGGTCCGGTGCCAGTTGGTACAGCGTGATTCCGCCGCGCGCGCTCTGGAACAGCTTCATCACCACCCCGTCCGCGACGGCGACGACGGGCGTGCCGCGCGGGGCCATGATGTCGATGGCATCGTGCCGCCGGCCCTGCCCGCGCGCCTGGTTGTACGTGTCCACCAGGCTCGACGCCGGCACGCCCTGCACGGGGATCAGCAACCCGCTCGCGCTTGGCTCTGCCACGACGGGGACGGCCGGCGAAGGCAGCGGCACCGTGGGAACGGGAGCCGGCGTGCCAACGACGAACGGCACCTCACCGGCGGAATCGGCCGGGGCGGCGGGGACGTCGGCGATGGGTGCGGCTGGCATGGTGTCGACGGGATGCAGGGCGCTGCCCACGCGACCGAGCGCGCCCGGCATGGCCCGTTCGGCGGATACCATCACCACCAGCACGGAGACAACGCCCAGGCTGAAAGGAAGCAGGAACCGGGAGATTCGCATCAGCACCGCCGCGTGTGAGCCCCGGAAAACCTCCCGGCCGGCTGCCTGCGCATGCGCGCGGGGCCGCTGTTATCCAGTATTCGTAATATAACAGGTTGGCGATCAATCACTTGTGCGTGGATCAACGGCCCCATCCGCAAGCGTCGTCGTATTGAACCAGCCACGAGCCTCCGACGGTAGATTCCTCAGTCGGCGCCACGGTCTGGAGTGAAGGACCGTTCCGCGCAGCGCCTACTTCGGAATGACAACCTGGGGCGCGCGGAGGCCGGGTCGCCATGCCCCCCTACCTAGCAACGAAAAGCCCGCGCCCCCAAATCCGGGGACGCGGGCTCATCGATCCAATCGCGAAAGGCTCAGCGGGCGAAGTCCACCGCGCGGGTCTCGCGGATCACGACGACCTTGATCTGCCCGGGATACTGAAGCTCGGCCTCGATGCGGCGCGCCGTGTCTTCGCTCAGCTGCGTCATCTGCTCGTCCGAGATGGCCTCGGGGGTCACCAGCACGCGCAGCTCACGGCCGGCCTGGATGGCGAAGCAGCGCTCCACGCCGGGGAAGCTCGTGGCGATCTCCTCCAGCTTCTCCAGCCGCTTGACGTACGTCTCGAACATCTCGCGCCGGGCGCCGGGCCGCGAGCCGCTGATGGCGTCGCCCGCGGTGACGAGGAAGCTCTCGGGATACAGGTGCGGCTCTTCGTCGTGGTGCGCCTTGATGGCGTTCAGCACCTGCGCGGGCTCGTTGTACTTCTTGCAGAGGTTGTAGCCCAGCTCCACGTGGGTGCCCTCGTGCTCGTGGGTCATCCCCTTGCCCACGTCGTGCAGCAGGCCCATGCGCTTGGCCAGCGTGGCGTCGAAGCCCATCTCGGCCGCCATGTTGCCGGCCAGGATGGCGACTTCCTTGGCGTGCAGCAGCTGGTTCTGCCCGTACGAGGTGCGGAACTTCAGGCGCCCCAGCACCTTGACGATCTCGGGGTGCACGCCGTGAATCCCCAGCTCGTACAGGATCTCTTCGGCGGCCTCGCGCATGCCGTTCTCCACCTCCTTGCGCGCCTTGCCGACCACCTCTTCGATGCGCCCGGGGTGGATGCGCCCGTCGGACACCAGCTTTTCCAGGGCGATACGAGCCGTCTCGCGCCGCACCGGGTCGAAGCCGCTGAGGACGACTGCTTCGGGGGTGTCGTCGATGATGACGTCGATGCCGGTGGCCTGCTCGAACGCGCGGATGTTGCGCCCCTCGCGGCCGATGATGCGCCCCTTCATCTCGTCCGACGGCAGCGCGACCACGGAGACGGTGGTCTCGGCCGTGTGGTCGGCGGCGATGCGCTGGATGGCGAGCGAGATGATCTTCTTGGCCTCGCGCTCGGCGTCGCGCTTGGCTTCTTCCTTGATCTCGCGGATGCGCTGGGCGGCGGCGGCCTTGGCCTGCTCCTCCAGGTCGTGCATCAGCTGGCGGCGCGCCTCGTCGGCGCTCAGGCCGGCCAGCGCCTCGAGCCGGTGCTGCGCCTCGCCGATGCGGCCGGCCAACTCCACCGACTGCTGCTCAACCTGCTTTTCGCGCTCGGCCAGCTGCTGCGCACGGCGCTCCTGCGCCTCGCCCTTTTCGTCCAGCTGGTGCAGCTTGCGGTCGAGCGTCTCGGTGCGCTCCTGCAGCCGGCGCTCCAGGCGGTCCACCTCGTCGCGGCGCTTGGCCTCTTCGCGCTCCCACTCTTCGCGGGCGCGGATGGCCTCTTCGCGGCCCTTGAGGACCTCGTTCTTGCGCAGGCTCTCGGCCTCCTGCTGGGCGCCCACGCGAATGCGGCCGGCCTCGTCCTCGGCCGTGGCTTTCGCCGCGACCAGGCGCGCCTGGGTACGCTTGTCGGTAACCGACTTTCCGGCAAGAAAGCCGACTGCGCCCGCGACCACGGCCGCGGCGACGATCAGCAGAATCTCCATGGTGTGTCTTTATTCTCAGCGCGGGCGTACCCGCGGCCGGTGCAAATGAAAACGGTGGCCGAGCTTGATGATCACCCCGCCCACCGTTGAGTCCGCCTGAGCCCTGCTCAGCCCGTGCGGCGAGGGACCGCCGCAATAGGAAAACATACGCTCAGTTACGCGATTGTGGCAAGTGCACCGGACGCCGTGTACGGGCCCGGACGCCCTTTCCCATCACCCTTTCGCGGCGGAATTGGCGGCGATGGCAGCGGCGCGGCGTGCGGCCTGCCACAGGCAGGCCATCGCCACCACCCGCACGCCCATGACGATCAGGTATTATGCCAGGTACGGCTCCGCGCCGAATCCCCGGACAAAGCGGCCCGTCCCGTCCCGGTTCACCAGGATCAGCGCGGACCCGATCGCCCACAGCGTCTCACATCCCAGCAGCGCGAGGGCCGCTGCGTACCGCCCTCGCCGCACTATCCCCAGCGAGGCGATGAGCAGCGACAGGTCCACGAACCCGAGCAGTTGTCCTGGAAAAAAATTTGGGTCATCGCAGATTTCGGTGCGGGGGCCCGACCTTGCCACTCGATCGAAGAACGGGGAAATGTCATCCCGGGGCCGAGAGACCGCGAAACCGCACCCTCTCCTGAACTGAAGACGTCATCCCGAGAGCCCTCGGGATGACGTCATGGAGGTTGATGCGCAGGCGGGAGCGCGCGCGGGTCGGGCGCTCCCCCCGAACATCACACGCAGTTGTACGGAGTGCAGCCGCTGTAGAGGGCGCAGGTCTGATAGCACGAGTCGCCGGCGCCGCCGCAGCTGCCGTCGCAGCTGTCACACGAGTAGTCGCAGGTCCCGTTGCAGGACGCGTTGCAGGTGCCCGCGCACGTCGCACCGCACGTGCCGTTGCACGAGGCGTAGCAGGTGGGGCACCCCGGGCAGGTGCACGCCGTCTGGCAGGTGCACTGCTCGCCGAAGACCGTGCCCTTCTCCTTCTGCGACCGCGTGGTGGCGAAGCTGTCGATCCGCAGGTCTTCCAGCTGCAGCCTGAGCTTCCGCATGTCGTCCTCCGAGGTGCGGGAGTGATGCGCCGGCTCAGCAAGAGCCCGACGCGAACGGCCACACCGGGGATCGGTGCGGCCGTTGGTATGAACACGTTCTCATCTCCGCGACAGGCAACACGCCTCGGCCCCTGCGGAGGGCACGGGAAGGCGGGAACAGTCCGGCGCGGGACAGCAGCGGCTCACGTGCATGCCAGGGTGCCCGGATGCGGATCGGATGCGTTCGCCACACGCGGAGCCAGCAGGCAAGCGCGCACGGCGCAGTTCAGCGGATCATTGGCCTCGGAGCGCCACCGGCGGGGAACCGAGCCAGGGCCCATCCCCCTCGCAAATAAGAGGCCGAAAGAGTTAGCCAGAGGAAAGGCTGTTCGCGGCGCCCGTAAATCTGACGCTTCGGGCGGGTGAAAATCGGACACTCGGCAGATGGCACTCGGACTGGCTTACGCCAACTTTCTGGATTCGCAGATGCGGAGCACCTCGCGAGTGCTGCGCGACAGGAAAGCGTCCCTGCGATACTCAGCGCAAGCGCCGCCGCAGTCACTCGTCGACGGGATCGGTGCGAGAGAGAAGCATGCTGCAACTAATACCGAATTTCGGAATTCGTTGTGCAGTCGCGCGCTCCCAACCCAGACAGCCCACCGACACTACGGCCGCGCCCGATCTACCAGTCCAGAACCGGATGCGCTCGAAAGCACGTCGCGCAGCGCGAGAAAACTCCGCTGACTCCGCTAACTCTGCGTGAGACCAATCTTTTCAGGCGGAATACGCTGAATCCTGCCGCACGGCGGATTGCCGAGGTCAGCCCGGCGTCTGCGCCTCTTCCAGGAGCGCGGCCAGCTCCGCCGTCTTCTGCTCGATCTCGGCGCGGAGGCGGTCGACTTCCTGGCGGGCGCGGAAGAGCTCGTCGGTGATCGACAATGATGCGAGGATGGCGGCGCGGACGGGCTCCAGCGTGGGGAAGCTGGGGAGCGCGCGCAGGGTGTCGTCCACGTGCTGGGCGACGGCGCGCGTGTACTCGGGGGGCATGTCGGAGCGCAGCACGTGCCGCTCTCCGGCGATCTCCACCGTGACGGACTGCCGCGGGGGCGGGGCCTTGCGGGGGCTCACGGGCGGTTCTCCAGCACCGACAGGCGCGCCAGCAGGCCGCTGACCCGCTGGCGCGCCTCGGCGGCGCGGCTGGTGAGCACGGCGTTCTCCGCGCGCAGGCGGCGCAGCTCATCTCCCGCCTCGTCCGACGGCAGGGGACCCAGCGAGGTCAGCTGCTCCAGCTCCGTGCGCAGCCGCTGCACCTCGTGCTCCGCTTCCAGCGCGCGGCGGCGCCACTCACCCAGCGCGGACGCGGCGCCGCGGGCGGCGTGCTCCAGGCGCTCCCACGACGGCGTCTCGGCCGGCGGGGGAGCATCCGCGGCCAGGACGGGCGGATCAGCGGCGCCGGACACCGTGGCGCTCCTCCAGCGCGGCGAGCACGGCCGTAACGGCGCCGTCCACCTCCGCGTCCGTCAGCGTGCGCTCCGGCGCGCGGAAACGCAGGCGGAACGCCAGGCTGCGCGTCCCCTCCGGAATCCCCTTCCCCTCGTACAGGTCGAAGGGATACACGTCCTCCAGCAACGCGCCCGCCGCCTCGCGGATCGTCGCCGAGACGTCCGTCCCGCGAATCGTCGTGGGGACGATGAGGGCCAGGTCGCGCTCGGAGCCGGGATGCACCGGTAGCGGCTGGTACTTCACCGCGCGCCGCGACGCCGCCGCCTCCGGGAGCCGCATCTCCAGCACGAACACCGGCCCGGCCCAGGCGGGCACATCCACCTCGCCCTCCGCGACGACGCGCCCGTTGCCCGCCTTGTCGCGATCGGACATGATCGTGAACGCGCCGTCCGCGGCATCCACCACGGCGCCCGGATGAAGGGAGGCGAGCTCCTCCATCAACCCCTTGAGGTCCCACGCGTCCCAGTCCGGCGCGGGGCCGGACCAGTGCGGCGGGCGGCTGGCGCCGGTGAACGCCGCCGCCACGCGCCGCTCCTCGCGCGGCAGCCCGCCGCCCTGCGCGGTCGAGAAGACGGTGCCCACCTCGAACAGCCGCACGTCGCGGACGCCGTGCGCCAGGTTGTGCTCCAGCCGCCGCAGGAGGCCGGGAACCAGGGTCGTGCGCAGGAAACCCTCCTCCGCGGAGAGCGGGTTAAGCAGCGGGACGGCGCCGGCGGACTCCGGCGCGAAGCCGGTCGTCACGGACTCCAGGAAGCCCCAGCGCACCAGCAGGTCGCGCACGTGCCGCTCCACCGCCACCGACGGGTGCTCGGGGACGGCGGTGGGGCGGAAGGGGCGCATGGCCTCGGGGAACGAGCCGTAGCCCCGGCGCCGCGCGATCTCTTCGATCACGTCGATCTCCGAGGTCACGTCCGGGCGGAAGCCGGGCACCAGCACGCGCATGGGGCGCGGCTTGGTGTTCACCTCGAACCCGATCGGCTCCAGCAGGGCGGCGATCTCCCTGGCCGAGATCGGCACGCCCAGCACCTTCTCCACCCGCTCCTCGCGCACCCCCACCTTCAGCCGCTCGAAGGTGTGCGGGACGAGGTCCACCGCGCCCACCGCCTGCCCGCCCGCGACGGCCAGGATCAGCTCGATCACGCGGTTCAGGGCGGGCGGCTGGCCCTCTGGGTCAACGCTGCGCTCGAAGCGGTGCGAGGCGTCGGTGTTCAGCCCCAGCCGCCGCGCCGTCCGCCGCACGGCCTTCGGATCGAAGAGCGCCACCTCCACGAACAGGTCCGTGGTGGATTCGCTCACCTCGCTGTTCTGCCCGCCCATCACCCCGCCCAGCGCCACCGCGCGCTCGCCGTCCGCGATCACCACGTCGGTGGGCTGCAGCACGCGCTCCACGCCGTCCAGCGTCGTCAGCCGCTCGCCGTCCTGCGCGCCGCGGATGACGACGCGGCCGCCGCGCAGCAGCGCCAGGTCAAAGGCGTGAATCGGCTGCCCCAGCTCGTGCAGCACGTAGTTGGTGGCATCGACCACGTTGTTGATGGGCCGCGCGCCGATCGCCCGCAGCCGCGTCGCCAGCCACTCCGGCGAAGGGCCGACGGTCACGCCGCGGATGACGGCGCCCATGTAGCGCGTGCACCCCTGGTCGTCCTGGATCTGCACGTCCACCAGCCCGGCCAGGTCGCACTCGCGGCGGCCCTGCTTTACGGGGCAGGCGTGGCCGCGGTCGTTGGGAACGTGGGGGAGCTTGATGCCGTCCTCCCCGCCCGGCGCCAGCTCGCGCGCCACGCCCAGGTGCGACAGAAGCTCGCCGCGGTTGGGGGTGACGTCGACGACCAGCTGCCAATCGTCCAGTCCCAGCGCCTGGCGAAAGTTCGCTCCCGGGGCGAAGTCGCCGTGCAGCGCCATCAGCCCGGCGTGGTCGCGCCCCAGCCCCAGCTCGCGCGCGGAGCAGAGCATTCCGTTCGACGTCTCGCCGCGCAGCTTCGCTTTCTCGATCGGCTTCGCGGCACCCGGGAGCATGGCCCCCACCGGCGCGAAGGGATACAGGCCGCCCGCCTCCACGTTGGGCGCGCCGCAGACCACCTGCAGCGGCTCGCCGCCCGCGTTCACCGTGCAGATGCGCAGGCGGTCGGCGTTGGGATGCTGGCGCACCTCGTCCACGCGCGCGATCACCACGTCGCCGATCTGGCCGCCCAGGTCCACGATCTCGTCCACGGGCGCGCCGAGCATCGCCAGGCGCTCGGCGAGCTCCTGCGGGGTGCCCTGCAGGCCGGGGGCAATGGACTGGAGCCAGCGATAGGAGATGTTCATGAACTGACAGGGAATAGGGAATGGGGAATAGGGAATAGCGGGCGATGCTTTCGATGCGTCCGCGGGGTCCCTGCCTCTTCCCGGTTGTTGTCGTTGCTTCGGCCTCTCAGGATTCAGGGGATGGGGACCAGGGATAGGACCGCCGTTGCTGGCTATTCCCTATTCCCTATTCCCTTCTTCTACCTCACGCAAACTGCTTCAAAAACCGCATGTCGCTCTCGTACAGCAGCCGGATGTCGGGCAACCCGTAGCGCTGCATGGCGATGCGGCCGGGGCCCATGCCGAAGGCGTAGCCTGTGTACTTCTCCGGATCGTAGCCGACCGCTTCGAACACGTTGGGATGCACCATCCCGCTTCCCATGATCTCCATCCACCCCGTCTGCTTGCAGGCGCTGCACCCCGCGCCCATGCAGATGCGGCACGACACGTCCACCTCCGCCGACGGCTCGGTGAAGGGGAAGAACGAGGGGCGGAAGCGCGTCTTTGCGTCCGCGCCAAAGAAGCGGCGCACGAACTCGCCGATGGTGGCCTTGAAGTCGGCGAAGGTGATCCCCTCGTCCACCGCCAGCCCCTCCAGCTGCGCGAAGCCGGGCGCGTGGCTGGCGTCGAACGGGTCGCGGCGGTACACCATGCCGGGAACGACGACGCGCACGGGCGGCTTGAACGCCTCCATCACCCGCGCCTGCGCCGGCGAGGTGTGCGTGCGCAGCAGCACCCCGTCGGACAGGTAGAAGGTGTCGTGCATGTCGGCCGCGGGGTGGTCCAGCGGCGTGTTGAGCTTGCTGAAGTTGTAGTCGACGGTCTCCACCTCCGGGCCGGCCACGCGGCTGAAGCCCAGGTCGCGGAAGATGTCGCAGATCTCGTCGATCACCAGCGTCACGGGGTGCACGCCGCCCTCCCAGCGCCGCCGTCCCGGCAGCGTAAGGTCGATGCGCGGCCCCTCGTCCGCCGCGCCGGCGAAGCCCGCCTCGCGCTCTTCCAGCAGCGCGTTCAGGGCTTCCTTGACGCGGTTGGCCTCGGCGCCCACGGCGGGACGCTCCTCGGCGGTGAGCTCGCCCAGGCGGCGCAGGATGCCCGTGAGTCGCCCTTTGCGGCCCAGGTACTCGATGCGCAGCGCCTCCAGCGCCGCGGCGTCGCCGCCCGCGCGCACGGCGTCCAGCCCCTGGGCCTCCAGCTCGCGCAGCTGCCCGATCAGCTCTTCGGTTACGGTGGTCATCGTGGTCTTCTGCGTTCCGCCTGACAGATTGATCCAAACTTAGCCGTGAAGCGCGGTTTGGCTACCCCGGAGGAGAAGGGGACAGGGGACAGGTTACAGGGGACAGGGATTCGTTCCCGACGGGTGACACATCTGGCCAGGTGATTCCGCGGGTAGACGGCTCGACGAATGGTCACCAGCATCCGCGAGTAGATTTCTCAGTCGGCGCCAACGTGTCAGGCGACCGCCGGTCCCGTGCGGCGCCTCCTTCGAAATGACAGGCTGCGGTTTGCGGCGGGTTTTCATCCACCGCTCGCCACAACCGGCAATGAACACGGCCTGTCCCCTGTAACCTGTTCCCTATCCCCTAAAACGAAAGCGGCGCCGGAGGATCAACCCCGGCGCCGCTTGCGCAAGCCGAATCCGTGTGCTGCGCTCAGGCAGCCAGGCTCGACTTGGCGGCGCTGGCCAGCTGCGTAAACGCGTTGGGATCGCGCACCGCCAGGTCGGCGAGCACCTTGCGGTCGATCTCGATGCCAGCCTTGTTCAGGCCGTCCATCAGACGCGAGTACGAAAGCTCGTTCTGACGGGCCGCCGCGTTGATGCGGATGATCCACAGGCGACGGAACTCGCGCTTGCGGTTCTTGCGGTCGCGGTACGCGTACTTGTGTGCGCGCTCCACGGCCTCCTTGGCCGTCTTGTACAGGTTCTTGCGCCGGCCAAAGTAGCCCTTGGCCTGCTTGAGGATCTGGTTCTTGCGCTTAAGTCGCGCAACGTTGGTGCTTACACGCGGCATCTCAGCCTCCCGTTACAGAAGTTTCGTCGGTTGCGGTCAGGAGGCGAGAAGGCGCTTTACGCGCTTCTCGTCGGCCTTGGCGAGCATGGTGGTGCCGCGCAGCGCCCGCTTCCGCTTCGGCGACTTCTTGGTCAGGATGTGGCTGTGGAACGCGCTCCCGCGCTTCACACGGCCCTTGGCCGTGACCTTGAAGCGCTTGGCGGAGCCGCGGTGGCTCTTCATCTTGGGCATCTTGACTACCTTTCGTCCGCCGCCGAAGCGGCGGCGGTGGGTTGGCTGGTCTGCTGCTGCTGAGGCGCCTTTGCCAGGGGGGCAAGCACCATCACCATGCTGCGGCCTTCCAGCATGGGGTGGGCTTCCACCTTGGAAACCTCCTGCAGCTCCTGAAACACCCGGTCCAGCACCTTCCGTCCATATTCCGGATGGGCCATCTGGCGCCCGCGGAACATCATGGTGAGCTTGACCTTGTTCCCCTCTTCGAGGAACCTCTTGGCGTGGCGCACCTTGAAGTCGAAGTCGTGCTCCTCGATCCCCGGGCGCATCTTCACTTCCTTCAGCTGCACGTGGTGCTGCTTCTTGCGCGCCTCGCGCGCCTGACGCTGCTCCTCGTACTTGAACTTGCCGTAGTCCATGATGCGGCAGACCGGCGGCCGGGCAAGCGGCGCGACCTCGACGAGGTCCAGCCCCTGCTCTTCCGCGATCTCCATCGCCCGTTCGATCGGCAGAATTCCGAGCTGCTCGCCGTCCGGGCTGATCACGCGGACGGGGCTGATCCGGATCTGCCGGTTCACACGCATCTTCTCGTTGATACGCCGCTCTCCGGTTTCTCGGTTGGTGCCAAACCAAAAAAAAGACGGACCTGAAGCATTCGTTCAGGTCCGTCCATGCGCTGCGCGAACGGACCGGTCCCGGGGGACGGCCGCTCGCGCCTCGCGCGGACCTGGCAGCATCGAGCGCCCCGAAAGGCGCCGAGCCGAACAGGTGGAGGACCTGCCGGTCCCCACTTTCCAGCAATTTGGCGCGGTAATCTAGCGCCGGTCCCGGCCTCGTGTCAACCGGCGGCAGCAACTTTCCCGCACGCGGCAGGACGGGTCCCGGGCCAGGCAGGCGAAGCGGCAGCGGGCACGGAGGCGTCGGTGGATCATTCGCGACCCGCCGGCTGTCTCCCCGGCGATTGAAATCGCGGCTGGAAGAACGCGAAGTCCGCCTGCGCGGACTGTAGCCGCGGCTCCGGCGCGTCGGACTGGCCACGAGAATTCCGACGGTAGATTTCTCAGTCGGCGCCACAAGTATATCGGGTGGCGAAAGGTTCGGTG
Source organism: Longimicrobium sp. (assembly GCA_035759295.1). Lineage (GTDB taxonomy): Bacteria > Gemmatimonadota > Gemmatimonadetes > Longimicrobiales > Longimicrobiaceae > Longimicrobium. Next base: position 13,096 of record DASTVC010000136.1, read on the forward strand.
CGGCGCCTCCTTCGAAATGACAGATTAGGGTGCGCGGTGGCTCTTCATTCCACAGAGTAAGCGCAGCCGGGAATGTCATCGCTCGCGTAGACGAGGAGTGGTCCGCTGCCAGGCGCTTACGCCACCTGCGCGCGGGCGCGGGCGAGCTCGGCGAGGACGGATTCGGCGCGCACCAGGGGGGCGGCTTCCTCCGCTTCCGCCACTTCAGCCATGGCGCCGGCGGCGGAGAGCTCGTCGCCGGCGCGGCGCTCCTGCAGCGCGGCGATCCGCGCGCGGACTCGCGCCACGCGCCGCTGCAGCGTATCCGCATCCACCGCGTGCAGGTGAAAGAGCATGCGCGCCACCAGCCGATGCACCCAGTAGCGGGCCGTGAGCGCCAGCACCAGCTGGCGGTTCAGGTCGCGCGCGCGGCCGCCAGGGACGGAGGCGATCAGCGGCAGCATCCCTGCGCGCAGGGCGCCCACGGCGCGGTCCAGCCCCTGCACGCCGGAGAGCATGGCGCGGTCGGCGCCGTCGCGGTCGGCCGATGCGGCGGCCACGGCGGCGAGCAGCGCGTCCAGGGCGGCGAAGTAGCCGGCGAACGCTTCGTCCACGGCGGTGCGGGTGCGCTCGGGGAGCACGAAGTACGCGGCCGTGGCGCCCGCCGCCGCGCCGATGAAGGTCTCGGCCAGGCGCAGCAGCATCACGTGCAGCGTGAGCATCCCCATCAGGTCGTACATCAGCGCGAACAGGATGGTGATCATCCCCACCATGGCCACCTGCGACGCCTGCAGCATCCAGTATCCCACGAACAGGATGGGGAAGATGGCGGCCAGCTCCAGCGCGCTGCGTCCGGCCAGCAGGTAGCCGGCCAGCATCCCGCCCGCGATCCCGGCGGCGGTGCCCAGCGTGCGCTCCACGGCGCGGCGCAGCGTGGCCCCGCGCGAGCCGGTGTTCACGAAGACGATGAAAGCGCTGATCGCCGCCCAGTACCAGCGGTGCGGCGAAAGCAGGTGCCCCAGGGCGATGGCGCCCGCGCCCGCCACGGCTACCTGCAGCGCCGTGCGCCCGGACCCGCGTGCCCAGAGCGGCACCGGCGCGGCATCGTCCGGCTGGGGCTCGGGATCCTGCGCGTCGTCGTCCTCCACCAGCGTCCGCGCGCCGGGGAGGGACGGCTCCGGAAGGCCCGCGGCGGCGGCTTCGAGTGCCTGCAGATGCCCCTTCAGCCGTTCGGCGGGATCGATGGACGGCGCGGCGAGGGCGGCGCGCGGGGCGGCCGGCCCCTCCAGCGCGCGCAGCACCATCAGGTGGCTGAGCGTGACCACGGCAAACAGGTGCCGCTGGAACGAGGGCTCGCGGGGGATGGTGCCGGGCGCGTCGCGCAGCAGGTCGTGGAGGGGGAGCACCACCTCGTCCACGCGGGTGGAATCGTCCGTCAGGCGTTGCGCGTCGGCTGGCCCGGAAGCGCCAGCCCGCACCCGCTCCGCGTCCGCGGCGAGCGCCTCCGTCCGCGCGCGCAGGGCGAACAGCAGGTGGCGCAGCCGGCGCGCGGGCAGGTCGGGGAGGATGAGGATGCGCATGATCCCCGCGGCCGCGACCCCCAGGCAGACGGCCAGCAGCAGCCAGGGAAGGCGGTCCAGCGTCGCGCTGGTAAAGAGCGCGAAGAAGAAGGTCATGAAGCCCACCATCCCCAGCCCGCGCCCGCCCGGCCCGAACCCGCCGGCCCACGCCGCGGCCGCCATCACCCCCACGAACGCGGCGTAGCCCAGCAGCGTGTGCCCCGCCATCAGCGCGCCCAGCGACACCGCCGCGGCGGCAACCAGCGCGGCGAGCCCCGTCGCGCGCGCCTGGGCTGCGCGGGTTGCGCCCGTGATGGCGGTCGCCGTCACCATCGCGACCGAGACGGCGAGCAGGGGCACGGTCGGCGGCTGCGCGGCGGCACGCGCCAGCGGGAACGCAGCCGCCAGCGCAATCGCGACGGAGAGCGTGGTGCGCGCGGCGACGTAGGTGCGCTGGAGGCCCGGGTCCGCGGCCAGCAGTCGGCGGCGCAGGCTGCGGAGCATCAGCGCGTACGGAGCGGGAGATGGAGGGATACCGGCATGTGGCGAGGGGGAGCAAGATCGGTGCTCCGGATCTCATTGGGTGACGTGCCGTCCGCCCGCTGGGATGTCGTGCAGCCCGCCGCAGGGGCGAATAAATTCGCTGCAACAACTACACGAAATCCGCCTTCGCGGACTGGCAGCCCTGGTGTTCGAGTCAGCGCGGTGCGCGCCCAAGCCCCGTGGTGGTCCTCCGCATGTGGCCCGCGACGGAGCGGGGTGTACGAGAAGTTGAAGCCCCGTTTCGCGAGGAACGAGCGAGACGGGGCTTATCGCTTTCCCAGCAGCGGGTTTACCCGCTCATATTTTCCCCGCTCATCCCCCGCCATCGACGTGCCCCTACCAGTCCCGCACGCCGTGGATGCGGTTCTGGTCCTGCTTGAGCTGCTGGCGCTGGATGCGCTGCTCGCGCGCTTCGGCACCTGCCAGGATGCGCTCAGCCTGCTCGCGCGTCATCGGGCGGCCGGCGCCCTGGTCCGCGCTGGAGGGCTGCGGTTGCGGGGTGGCGGGGGACGGTGGATTCTGGCCACCGCCGCCGCCGGGGTTCTCGTTCTCCTCATCCCCGCCGCCACCGCCACTGGCCTGCTCGCGCAGCAGACGGTTGGCGAGCTCCAGGTTCCACTTGGCGTCGGCGTCCTGCGGGTCCATCAGCAGGGCGCCGCGGTAGTGGCGGATGGCGCGCGTCAGGCGCTCTCGGCGCTGCTCCGGAGGGACGCGTCCGCCTGCGACGGGCTGCAGGTCCGCGTTGCCTGCGTTGTACTCCGCGCGAAAGCGGAGGTC
>DASTVC010000137.1:0-3405 GCA_035759295.1 Longimicrobium sp.
CCCCGCCGGGAGCGGGTTCAGCACCGGCACCAGCGCGCCGGTCACCGTTACGTCGCCCGCGCCCGTGGTGGTGGCGAACAGGGTGCTGCTGCGCGCGCCGATCTGCGTGGCGCCCTGCACCCCGGTGATGGAGAACGAGACGACCGTCACCGTGACCGTGCGCGTTACGCCCAGCAGCGCCGAGGCGGCCTGCACCTGCACGCCCGTGGCGGCGGACGGGGCCGTACGCGGCACCGTGCGCTGGCGCGGGTTTCCGGGCACCTCGCCCCCGCCCGTCATCACCACCACGTCAGCGGGAAGCGGCACCGCGGGCGCGGGGGTGATGCGTGCCTCCGCCACCAGCGGGGCGGCGCCCGCCTGCGCCAGCGCGAAGAGCGCCGTCCCGTTCGCCGGGACCGCCGTGGCGTCGGCCACCGCGATCGTAAACTCCACCACGTTGATGGCGGCGGCGCGCGTGGTGCCCCCCATCGTGGCCTGCAGCCGCACCGCCGGCCCCGGCGCGTCCTTGGCCACCTTGCGCGCCAGCAACCCGTCGGGCGTGGCGGGGGCGCCGCCCCACACCACCAGGTCGGGGGGCGTGGGCGTGGGCGCCGGGTCCACCTCGGCCGCCACCACCGCGGACGTCCCCGGTGCGGCCACGGAGATGAACTCGCCGCTCCCCACCGGCGGGATCTCCTCCGCGCCGGTAACCTTGAGGGTGAACTCCGAGACGAAGATGCGCTCCGACTGCGCCTGCCCCGCCACCGTTCCCGTAACGGTCACGATGCGCTTCGGCGCCCGGGGCACCAGCCGCGCCAGCGGGCCGGCGGGGGTCGCGGTGCCGTCGCTGCTGGACCACGTGACCAGGTTGCTTGGCACGGGATTGGGAAGCGGGTCGATGACCGCGCCCACGTTCACGTCGCTCCCCGCCGCCGTATCCAAGACCGTCACGAAGTCGTTCCCCGCCGGCGTGGTCACCCGGGTAGCGCCCTGCACGTCCAGCCGGAAGGTGACGATGAAGAGGGTGATGCTGCGCGTGGAGCCGCCGATGGACGCCGTGACCGTGACGGTGTTCTTGCCGGGCCGCTGCACGGTGGCCTGCAGCGGCTGAGCGGGGTTCTGCACGGCGCCGGTCCAGGTGATGAACCCCGGCGGCAGCGGGTTGGGCAGGGGCGAAACGTTCGCCACCACCGTCAGCGGTGTGCCGGCGGGGAGCGCGACGAAGCGCTTGCCCGTGGGCCCGTCCAGCCGCGTGGCGCCCGGAACGTCCAGCTCGAAGCTCATCACCGTGATAGTGGCGGACACGGACCCGCCTCCCGCCGGCGGAACGGGTGCCGGCGCCGGAGCGGGCGCCAGGGCCGCCGGGGCCGGCCCCGCGGGGGCTGCCGGCGCGGGGGCGCCCACCGTCGCCGTCACGGTCGTCACCTGGACCGCCTGCTTGGAGACGAGGCGGAAGCGCGGGCCGGGGCCGGGCTGTCCGCCGGTCCAGTCCACGAGCCCCGCGTCCTCCGGCACGGGGGGCGTGAGGACGGCTTCGACGGAAACGTCGCCCGTTTCGTCCTGGGCGGTGGCGAACTGGTCCGGGCCGGTCCGCTGGGCCCCGGTCACGTTCAGCGCCAGCTCGGAGACCTGGAGGGTGACCGTCTTCGTCACCCCGGCCACGGTGACGCTCACCGTCGTGGTCCCCGCGGTGGCGAGGGAGAGGGTGCGGCGCAGGGGATCGTCCGTCTCGTCCCCCGCGGACCAGGTCACCATGTCGAAGGGGACCACGTCCGGCGCGGGGGTGACGTCCGCCCGCACCGTCACCTTTCCCGTGGCGCTGCGGACGGCGACGAAGGTGGTCCCCCCCCCCCCCCCCAGCCGCCTGGCCCCATCCACCGCGACGTCGAAGTCCACCACCTGCACGGCGGCGTACGTCTCCATCGGCCGCCCGCCGGCCGCGGCGAACTTCGCGATCACCTCCGTCCGTCCCCCCGTCCCCCGCCCCACGGTGCGCTGCGTCGGGCTCGCCCCGGGGGCGCCGCCCGTCATCGTCAGCCCGGACGCGGCCAGGTGCGGGGGAAGCACGGCATCCACCGTGACCGCCGGGGCCGCGGCGTCGCGGATGGCGATGAAGCGGTGGCCGTGCGGGCCCCCGTAGCGCACCGCGCCCGCCACGCGCAGCGCCAGGGGCACGCACTCCTTTGCCGCGTCGGACGATCCCCGCACCTGCGTGACTTCGGTGTCCAGCAGCCGGCGGTGCTCATCGCCCAGCTCGGGGAGCATCAGCCGGTTGCGGTTCGGCGGCGTGCTGTCCAGTCCCGTCACGTGGTCCAGCGACAGCCAGTGCCCCAGCTCGTGCGCCAGGATGACCTCCGCCTCGCGCGGGGTGGGCGTGTGGCGGGACGGAGGGATGGGGGGAAGCAGCTGGCGGAGCACCACGTCGGCGATGGAGATGGCCACCAGCTCGCGCACCTGCGTCCCCGCGCCGTCCAGCAGCCCGCCGCGCAGGGTTACGCCGCCCTCCTTGAGCACGTCCACGCTGCCGAAGAAGAACAGGTTCACCGCGTTGGGCGTGGCCGCATCCACCACCACGTTGTTGCGCTCGTCCTCGGTGACGTGGCAGGCGTCGCGGCCGGGGGTGGCGAACGCCTCGCGCACCACGTCGCGCACCTCGAAGCGCACGCGGGCACGCCCCCAGATGGCGTTGGCGCCTGTGAGCATCGTCCGGACGGCGGCCTCGTCGCGCGCGGTACGCTGCTCGTGCGTGGTGGGGACGGACTTGGAATCGTCCACGCAGGTACGGACGACGCGCGTGGTGGGGTGCAGCGCCGTCATCAGGTGCACGATGACGGGAAGGCGGATCTCGCGCAGCACGGGGTCGCGCAGGATCAGCACGTCCAGCTTCGCCCCGTCCGCCGCCAGCGCCTTGCAGACGGTCGGCCCCAGCGCGGCGGCGCCGGGCGCGTCCAGCAGCCGGGCGATCACGCCGCGCTGGATCTCCAGGGCGTACAGGCCGCGGGGCTTGCCGGGGAAGGAGAATCCACCGTCCGCCCCCGTCTTTGCCGGCGTGGGCAGCCCGCTCCCCGCCTCGCCCGCGCGGTACTCGCCGGCGGCGGTGATGAGGACGAAGCTCTCGTTGGCGGCGGGCACCTGCTCCACCGTGCCGTCCGCGCGCTCCACCTCGCGCAGGATGCGCCCGGCGGCCTCCACCGTCCCCGGCTCGGCGGGCTGGATGAGGAGGCGCGGCGGCTCCGGCGGCGGCGTCCGCTTGCTGAACGCGCAGCGCTTCGCGGGATCGCCCGGCCCCAGGCACCAGGCCGGCTCCGTGCGCCCCGGCGGGTGCAGCGTCCAGGTGTCGGGAACGGGCGCCTGGGCGGGGAGCGCGGCGCTCGTCGTAAAGAGCAGCTCCACCCGGCGGTTGGGACGATGCGCGGCCTCGGTGTT
>DASTVC010000138.1:0-2763 GCA_035759295.1 Longimicrobium sp.
GTTGCGCCGGCACAGAGCGGCGGCCACACCTCCCAGGTGGTGGCGTCGAACCCGAACCCCGCCACGCTGGACGACCGGTCGCCCGCCTTTACCCCGAACGAGGCGCAGTGCCAGGCCACGAGGTTCGCCAGGCTCCGGTGCTCCACCATCACCCCCTTGGGCTGCCCCGTGGAGCCGGAGGTGTAGATGACGTACGCAAGATGATGAGGCGTGAGCCCGCCGCGCCCCGGGTCCGTCGCGGGGAGCGACGCCCACGCCGGCGCCGCGGCGTCCAGCTCGACCACGGGGAGGGTGGCGCCGGCAAAGAGGGGACGCAGCGCGGACTCGACAAGGAGCGCCGCGGGCGCGCCGTCCTGCAGCATGTAGCGCAGCCGCTCCGCGGGATACGCGGGGTCCAGCGGAAGGTACACCCCGCCCGCCTTGAGCACGGCCAGCATCCCCACCACCATCCCGGGCCCCCGCTCCACGCAGATCGCGACCCGCGCGTCGGGTCCCACGCCCAGGGCGCGCAGGTGGTGCGCCAGCCGGTTCGCCCGCGCGTTCAGCTCCGCGTAGCTCAGCGTCTCGTCTTCGAAAACGAGTGCGGCCGCGTGAGGCGTGCGCGCCGCCTGCGTCTCGAACAACTCGTGGACGCACGCGTCGGAGGGGATGTCGGCATCACGGGGCGCCGGATCAGCAAGCGCGGGCACGGGGACGGCGCCTGCGCTCGGGATGGCGTTCTGTGCTTCGATCGTGGGCGTCGACATTCGGGGAAGAGCAAGACGGTTGCACGAAAGCGTGACGGCTTCCGCGGGATCGAGAGCCGGGCGGGGCTTTTTTTCGGATCTGATCGTCGCCGTTGTTCCCCTTCACACTCCTGGAACAGGAGGGACAGGATCGATCAGCGCGGCCGAATCAGCGTCCATTATGTGCCATCGTGCATGCAACGCTTTGTGCATGCTCCGCGGAGAGACGACGTTGGAGTCTCGGGAGACTCCCGGAATCTACCATCATCTGCGGCCTCCGGGAATACGTCGCCGCGCGTCGCGGCCCGGGGCCGCACGCCCCGCGTCACGCGCGGCGGAACGCATCCTTTAATCGCCGCTTCGTAGCGCAGCGGAGGAGACGTCGGGGTGGGAAGATCGGCCCGGGGGCGGCGATCCCCGCCCCGCGTGCCGAACGCCCGGAACGCGCTCCTTCACCCGTCCCGCGGGGGTGCAAGCGCGTTGGCATTGCACCCCCGGATGGCGGAGCGGACTGCGCCGTCAAAGCCGGGTCGACGTCCTCAACCCGGCTCCTCCGTGGCCGGCACGGTCTCCGCGCCGGGCTGGCGAACGAGCTGCGCGAGCCGTGCAAGGGTTTCGGGATCGAAGCGGGCGAGCCGCAGCTCCAGGATCCGTTCGCCGAGCGCCGCGAGCACCGGGTTGTCGAACACGGCGGCCAGGGGCAGCTCCACCCCCATCACCTCCCGCACCCGCGAGACGACCTGCAGCGCAAGGAGCGAGTGGCCGCCCAGGTCGAAGAAGTGGTCCCTCCGGCCCACCCGCTCCACGCGCAGCAGCTCCGTCCAGATCTCCGCGAGACCCTCCTCGATCTTCCCCACCGGCGCCTCGTACTCCCGGGACGCATAGGCGTCTCCCTCCGGGGCCGGCAGTGCCTTGCGATCGAGCTTGCCGTTCGGCGTGAGCGGCAGCGCCTCCAGCCGCACGTACGCCGCCGGCACCATGTACTCCGGGAGCGCGGTGGAAAGGTGCGCGCGCAACGACTCCGCGTCCGCGTCGCCGACTACGTACGCCACCAGCCGCACGTCCCCCGGCACGTCCTCGCGCGCCAGGACGACGGCCTGGCGTACGTCCGCGTGCTCCGCCAGCCGCGCCTCGATCTCCCCCAGCTCGATGCGGAAGCCGCGCACCTTCACCTGGAAGTCGGTGCGGCCCACGAACTCCAGCGTCCCGTCCGGCCGCCACCGCGCCAGGTCGCCCGTCCGATACAGCCGCGCCCCCGGCTCGCCGCCGAACGGATCCGCCACGAAGCGCTCCGCCGTCTGCCCCGGGCGCCCCAGGTAGCCACGCACGACTCCCGCGCCCCCGATGCACAGCTCGCCCGCCACGCCCACCGGCACCGGCTCGCCCGCCGCGTCCAGCACGTAGACGCGCGTGTTCGCCACCGGCCGCCCGATCGCCACCTGTCCGCCGACAGTCCCGGCGGAATCGCCGCCCACCGCCTCGGATGTCGACCAGATGGTGGTCTCGGTGGGCCCGTACACGTTCCAGAGCCCGCCGACACGGCTCCGCACCGCCGACGCCAGCTCCGCCGGAAGCGCCTCGCCGCCGCAGAGCGCGCGCATCTGCGGCGCGCCCTCCCACTCCGCGCTCACCAGCATCCGCCAGGTGGCGGGCGTGGCCTGCATTACCGTGGGCGCGTACGTACGGATCGCCTCCGCCAGCGCCGCCGGGTCGGCGCTCCGCTCCCGCGGCAGCACGATGGTCCGCGCACCGTGGAGGAGCGGGAGGAAGATCTCCAGCACGGAGATGTCGAAGGCGTACGTGGTCACCGCCAGCAGGCGATCCGCCGGCTCCATCCCCACCGTGTCGCGCATCGAGCGGAGGAGGTTCACCACGCCGCGGTGCGGGACGGCGACGCCCTTGGGGCGCCCGGTGCTTCCGGAGGTGTAGATCACGTACGCCAGGTGCGCCGGCGTCAGTCCCTCGACCGCCGGGTTCGTCGCGGGCCGGCCCGCCCACTCCGGCGTGTCGGCGTCCATCTCCAGCACCGGCACGCCCG
>DASTVC010000139.1:0-3576 GCA_035759295.1 Longimicrobium sp.
CCGGAGGTTGCAGGGAGCGCAGGCCTCTTCCCCCTCCCGGAACGGGAGGGGGAGCGCTCTCAGGCGCGGGGGGAGGGCCGCGAGCCGTCCGAAGCGCCACGACGCGTGAGGGATGCACGCCCGAAGGGCCGGGAACCCGCCGCGCGTGCGCCGATGCCGACGGATCGAACGGATACCTGGCGCGGCGGGGGCCCGGCGCCGTTGGGCAGCGTAGTTTGCTGCCCTACGGCGCGCGCAGCCCGGCCCGGAGCGCAGCGGAGGGACACGCCCAAACCCGCAGTTGCAGTTGCAGTTGTAGTTGTAGTAGAAGTCGCGGCACCATGCACGACCGGAAGCACTCCAACAAGAGGAGGGGATGGGGATCGGCACGGAAGTCCTGATCGTACTGCTGTTGCTGGTGGCCAACGGCGTGTTCGCCATGAGCGAGATCGCCGTGGTCTCTGCCCGCAAGTCACGTCTGCAGCAGCGCGCCGAGGCCGGCGACCACGCCGCGCGCCGCGCACTGCAGCTGGCCGAGCACCCGGAGCGCTTTCTGGCCACCGTGCAGGTGGGGATTACGCTGGTGGGCACGCTGGCGGGCGCGTTCGGCGGCGCGGCGATCGCGGAGCCGCTGGCGGCGTGGCTGCAGCGCTTTCCCGCGGTGGCGGAGTACGCAAAGCCGGTCTCGCTGGGCATCGTCGTCCTCGGCATCACCTACATGTCGCTGATCGTGGGCGAGCTGGTGCCCAAGCAGATCGGGCTGAACCACCCCGAAAAGATCGCGGCGGCCATGGCGGGGCCCATGGACGTCGTCTCGCGCGTGGCGCGGCCGCTGGTGTGGCTGCTGACCACCTCCACGCGGCTGATGCTGCGCCTGCTGCGCATCCGCAAGTCGGAGGAGGCGCCGGTCACGGAGGCGGAGATCGCGGTGCTGCTGGAGCAGGGAACGCAGGCGGGGGTGTTCGAGGAAGAGGAGCAGGAGCTGGTCGAGCGCGTCTTCTGGCTGGGCGACCAGCGGGTGGTTTCGCTCATGACGCCGCGCCACCGCATCGTCTGGCTTGACGTGACGGCCTCGCCCGAGGAGCACCGCCGCGCCATGGTGGAGCACCGCTTCTCCCGCTACCTGGTCTGCGAGGGCGCGCTGGACCACGTGCTGGGGATGGTGGAGGTGAAGGACCTGTGGGCGGCGGAGCTGGCGGGCGAGCGGGTGCAGATCCAGTCGCTGCTCAAGCAGCCGCTCTTCATCCCCGAGAGCACGCGGGCGCTGCGGGTGCTGGAGCAGTTCCGGCAGACGGGGACGCACCTGGCGCTGGTGGTGAACGAGTACGGCGGCACCGACGGGCTGGTGACGCTCAACGACATCCTGGAGGAGTTCGCGGGCGAGATGAGCCGCGGCGGCGTGGCCCCCTCGCCGCCGGTGGTGCGCCGCGACGACGGGTCGCTGCTGGTGGACGCGTCGCTTTCCATGGAGGAGTTCCGCGAGATCCTGGACCTGGAGGACCGCCGCCACGAGGACCGCGAGTACCGCACGCTGGGCGGCTTCGTCTTCACCACGCTGGGCCACGTGCCGCAGCCCGGCGAGCACTTCGACGCCAACGGCTACCGCGTGGAGGTGGTGGACATGGACGGCAACCGCGTGGACAAGGTGCTCGTGGCCCCCCTCCCCGACCGCCGCCGCGCCGCGACCGACTGACCCATCGACACGGATAAACACGGAGCGCGCAGGGTGGAGATGAAGAGGACGCGGAGGCCGGACGGAAGGTTCGCCCTGCGTCCTCATCCTTCGCTCCGCACCTCCGCGCAAGGCCCGATCCTTGGGATCGCTTGCATCTTCGCCCTCGTCGAGCGAAACGTGTGGCCGGAGCCTTGCGAACGCCGCGCGGCAGATGGCGGCCCCATACCCTGACTGCGACCCGGATCCCCCTCCATGCCTCTCCAGGCGCTCCCCCACCTTCCGCACGACGGTCCCGACGGAGACGACTCCGTCGTAGACCAGCTGCGCGTGCAGGCGGAGCTGCTGCTGGAGCAGGCGGCCGAGCTGGAGGTGCTGAACGAGGAGATCGCCGCCGCGGCGGCGCGGCTGCAGGGGCTGGTGGATTCGGCGCTGGACGCCGTGGTGGTGACGGACGCCGGCAGCCGCGTGCTGGAGTGGAACCACCACGCGGAAACCCTCTTCGGCTGGACGCAGGCGGAGGTGCGGGGGCGCAGGCTGGGCGAAACCATCATCCCCCACCGCTACCGCCAGGCGCACGACCGCGGCGTGCGGCACTACCTGGCGACGGGCGAGGGGCCCATCCTCAACACCCGCATCGAGATCAGCGCCCTGCGCCGCGACGGCCGCGAGTTCCCCGTGGAGCTGACCATCGCCGCGGCGCGCTGGGGGAGCGAGGTGGTCTTCACCTCCTTCATCCGCGACATCACCGCTCGCAAGCAGGGCGAGGCGCACCTGGCGGCGCAGTACGCGGTCACGCGCGTGCTGGCGCAAACGTCGACGGTGGATGAGGCCGTGCCGCGCGTGCTGGAGGCGCTGTGCCGCACGCTGGAGTGGGACCTGGCCATCTTCTGGTCGGTGGATGGGGACGGAACGCTGCATTCCACGGCCAGCTGGGGGGTGCCGGAGGTGGCGGGCGGCGGGTTCGAGGAGGCGAGCGCGCGGATGCACTTTGCGCGCGGGGAGGGGCTGCCGGGGCGGGTGTGGGAGAACGGCGCGCCGGAGTGGATCCCCGACGTCACCCGCCAGACGGACTTTCCTCGGCGCGCGGCGGCCGTGGCGCTGGGGCTCTGCACCGCGTTCGCGTTCCCCGTGGTCGTCGGAAACGAGTTCCTGGGGACGATGGAGTTCTTCAACCGGCGGCCGGTGGAGCCCGGCCCCGCGCTGCTGGAATCCATGTCCGCCATGGGGAGCGACATCGGCCAGTTCCTCAAGCGCAAGGAAGCGGAAGAGGCCGTGCGCGTGCGCGAAGAGGCGCAGCGCTTCTTCTCCGCCGTGAGCGCCGCGCTGGCGGCGTCCACGCCCGACTTCAACGGCACGCTGCGGGCGCTGGCGCGGCTGGCGGTGCCGTTCCTGGCTGACCGCTGCGGCATCTACCTTCTCGGCGACGACGGCCAGTTGCGCCTGGTGCACTGCGCCGAAGCCGGCACGGACGATTCCGGCGAGTCACAATCCGACCCTTCACCCATCCCGTCCAGCCATCCTCTGCGGCAGGTGATGGAGACTGGCGAGCCGCTGGTGATCGCCGCGACGGACGACGGGGCGGATGCCGAGTCGCGCGTCCTGGTGCCGTTGCGGGCGCGGGGGCGCACCCTAGGCGCGCTCTCGCTCGTCGGCGGGCCGGAGCGCCGGCCGTACGAGGCGCGCGACGCCACCGCCGCGCTGGAGTTCGCCGACCGCGCCGCGCTGGCGGTGGACAACGCGCGCCTCTTTGCGCAGGTGGAGGAAGCCAACCGCGCCAAGAGCGAGTTCCTGGCGACCATGAGCCACGAGCTGCGCACGCCGCTGAACGCCATGCAGGGCTACACCAACCTGCTCGAGGCGGGGATCCCCGAGCCGCTGTCCGAGGCGGTGCTGCAGTACGTGCGGCGCGTGGGCCTTTCCGC
>DASTVC010000140.1:0-3653 GCA_035759295.1 Longimicrobium sp.
CCTTGTGGTCCAGCTTCCCGTTGACGGTCAGCGGCAACCGCTCCAGCGCCACGAACGCCGCCGGCACCATGTACTCCGGCAGGCTCCGCCGCAGGTGCTCCCGCAGCTCGTCCGCCTCCACGCCGCCGACCACGTACGCCACCAGCCGCCGGTCGCCCGGCGCGTCCTCGCGCGCCACGACCACGCAGTCGGCGACGCTCTCGTGGCCCCGCAGCACGGCCTCGATCTCCCCCAGCTCGATGCGGAAGCCGCGCACCTTCACCTGGAAGTCCAGCCGCCCCAGGTACTCGATGGCGCCGTCCATCCGCCACCGCGCACGGTCGCCCGTCCGGTACAGCCGCGTGCCGCCCTCGGTGGAGAACGGATCCGGGACGAAGCGCTCCGCGGTCAGCCCCGGGCGATCCAGGTAGCCGCGCGCCACCTGCACCCCGCCGATGTACAGCTCGCCGGGGGCGCCCACGGGCACCGGCCGCAGCCCGGCGTCCAGCACGTAGAGCGCGGTGTTCCACACCGGCCGGCCGATCGGCACCACGCTGGCCGACGCATCGCGCGGGCACGTCCAGCAGCTCACGTCCACGGCAGCCTCGGTGGGGCCGTACAGGTTCGTGAGCACCACGGGGCCGGCGAACCGCTCGTAGAAGCGCTCCACCAGCGCCGGCGCCAGCGCCTCGCCGCTGCAGACCACGTTACGCAGCGAGCCGCAGCGGCCCGCCTCCACCGCCTCCACGAACAGCTGCAGCATGGAGGGGACGAAGTGCAGCGTGGTCACGCCTTCCCGCTCGATCACCTCCTGCAGGTAGGCGGGATCACGGTGCCCATCCGGGCGCGCCATCACCAGCCGCGCACCCTGCTGCAGCGGCCAGAAGAACTCCCACACCGACACGTCGAAGCCGAACGGCGTCTTCTGCAGCACCACGTCATCCACGCCGATGCCGAAGTGCGCCTGCATCCACACCAGCCGGTTCACCACGCCCCGGTGCTGGTTCATCACCCCCTTGGGCCGGCCGGTGCTGCCGGAGGTGTAGATGACGTACGCCAGCGAATCGGGCCCCGCGCCGAGCGCCGGGTTTTCCGCCGGCTCCGCGGCGATTTCCTCCGCCGCGCCGTCCAGGCTCACCACCTCCACGCCCTCCAGCGCCGGGAGCGCGCCGAGCAGCGACTCCCGCGTGAGCAGCACCGGGGTGGCGCTGTCGTCCAGCATGTACGCCAGCCGTTCGGCGGGGAGGCTCGGGTCCAGCGGCACGTAGGCACCCCCGGCCTTGAGCACGGCCAGGAGGGAGACCACCATCTCCAGGCTCCGCTCCAGGCAGATCCCCACCCGCACCTCCGGACCCACCCCGCGCCGGCGGAGGAAGTGGGCGAGCTGGTTGGTGCGCGCGTTCAGCTCGCCGTAGGTGAGCGAGTCTTCTTCGAAGCGCACGGCCACCGCGTCCGGCGTGCGCGCCGCCTGGGTCTCGAACAGCTCGTGGATGCACCGGTCCGCCGGAGCTTCGGCCGCCGTCCCGTTCCACACCTCCACCACCTCCCGGCGCTCTGCCTCCGGCAGCACGTCGAGGCTTCCGATCGCCCGCTCGGGAGCAATCTCCAGCGCCTCGACCAGCCGCTCCAGCGCCGTGTGCATCAGCCGACACACCCGCCTTGGGTCCACGGGGGCAACCACCTGCGCCGACATCGAGAACGCCTCCCCCCAGTCGTCCACCGCGAGCATCACGGGGTAGTTCGTCCGCTCCTGTCCGCCAATGCCCCGCATGCCCTCCAGCGCCTGCCCTGCCTGCTCCGACTGCTCCGACTGCTCCGCCTGTCCCGCCTGTCCCGCCTGCGGACGCCTGCTCCCGCCGCCGTGGCGATAGTTCAGCAGCGAGGTGAACAGCGGCGCGGGGGCCGCCACGCCGCTGGCGCGCTGCGCCAGCGCCAGCGAGGCGTGCTCGTGCCGCAGCAGGTCGGCCAGCAGCGCGTGCGTACGCCGCACCGCCGCCTCGGTCCCTTCCTCGCCCACCCCGATCCGCACCGGCAGCGTGTTGATGAACGGGCCCATCACCCGGTCCGAACCCTCGCCGCCCTGCATGCGGCCGAAGAGCAGCGTTCCGAACACCACGTCCTCCCGGCCACTCAGCCGTGCCAGCACCTGCGCCCACGCCAGGTGGCACAGGCTGGCCGCGCTCACCCCCAGCGCCCGCGCCCGGCGACGCAGCCGTGCGGAGAGGTCGCCCTCCACCGGAAGCCACGCCTCCCCGATCCCGAGTCCCTCCCCCCACACGTCCAGCAGCCCGTACGGCGCCGTCGGCACATCGATGTCCTCCAGCATCCCGCGGAAGAAGTGCTCGTGCTCCTCCTGGCTCACCCCCAGGCGCGCCTGCGCCACGTAGTTGCGGAAGGGGAGCGGCGCAGGCAGCTCCGCCTCGCGGCCCAGCAGGTGCGCCGAGATCTCCTCCTGCAGCACCTCCACCGTCTCGTGGTCGCCCGACAGGTGGTGCATGAGCATCAGCAGCAGCCACCGGCCACGCGCGCGGTCCTCGGCGATCGAAACCCGCAGCAGCGGCGCCCGCGTCAGGTCCATCCGGTACCGCCGGGGGTCGTAGCGGCGCCACAGCTGCTGCTCGGCCGCATCCCCTGCCTCCGCGTCCAGCTCTACCTCCTCCACCGGAAGCTGCGCGTGCCGCAGGACGACCTGCACGGGCTCGCGCAGCCCCTCCCGGGCCACGGCCGTACGCAGGACGTCGTGGCGGTCGATCACGGCCTGCAGGGCAGCCAGGTACCGATCCAGGCGCGCGCGGGTGTCGAACTCGGCTACGCTCGACATCAGGTACGGGTCCCCCTCCTGCGACATCAGGTGATGGAAGAGGATGCCCTCCTGCAGCGGCGCCAGCGGGTAGATGTCCTGCACGTTCGCCGCGCCGCCCGGCACCTCGGCCACGATCCGGTCGATCTCCTCCTGCGTGAGATCGACCAGCGGCAGCATCTTGGGCGTGATGGACCTGGCCCCTTCCGGGATTCCGTTCGCGGGGACCGCGATCTCCGAAGAAGTGCCGCCCACGGCCAGGGCCAGCTCGGCCAGCACCGGCGTGGTGAACAGGGCCCGCACTTCCATGAACAGCCCCACCCGCCGCATCCGCTCGATCAGCCGGATCGCGAGGAGCGAGTGCCCGCCCAGCTCGAAGAAGTGGTCCCAGCGGCCGACGCGCTCCACCCCCAGCACCTCGCTCCAGATCTCCGCAAGCGCCGTCTCCACCTCCCCCAGCGGTGCCTCGTAGCTCCCCCGCGCGTAGGCATCCCCCTCCGGCGCCGGGAGCGCCTTGCGGTCCAGCTTGCCGTTCGCGGTCAGCGGCAGCGCGTCCAGAAAGACGAACGCGGAGGGGACCATGTACTCCGGCAGGCTCTGGCGCAGACGTTCGCGCAGCGCGTCCGCCTCCGCTTCACCCACGATGTACGCCACCAGCCGCAGATCGCCCGGCACGTCCTCCCGCGCCAGGACGACGGCCTCGCGCACCTCCGGGTGCTCGGCCAGCCGCGCCTCGATCTCGCCCAGCTCGATGCGGAAGCCGCGGATCTTCACCTGCTCGTCGTTGCGGCCCAGGTATTCGAGGCCGCCGTCCGGAAGCCAGCGCGCCAGGTCGCCCGTCCTGTACAGCCGCGCCCCCGGCTCCCGCGTGAAC
>DASTVC010000141.1:0-2737 GCA_035759295.1 Longimicrobium sp.
GTGCGTGAGTGCGTCAGTGCGTCAGTGCGGGAGTTCGCGGGCACGGAATCCACTCCCGCATTCTCCCGCCAGCGCACGCGGTCCATCACCCGGTACATCCGGCTCCCCGGCGGGCCGAACGGGCAGGGGACGAAGCGCTCCGCCGTCATCGCGGGACGGTTCGCGTACCCGCGCGACAGGCCGTCGCCCGCAAGGTAGAGCTCGCCCACGGCGCCCGTCGGCACCGGCTGCAGGTGCGCGTCCAGCACGTACGCCTGCGTGTTCGCCACCGGCGCGCCGACCAGCACCTGCTCCGCGCCGCGTGGGACGACGTAGTACGTGGAGTACGTCGTGTCCTCCGTCGGACCGTAGAGGTTGCCGACCTTCTCCACCGTCTCCAGCCCGTACAGTCCCTGCGCCAGCGCGTTCGGCAGGGCCTCGCCGCCCAGGTTCAGCGTCTTTACGCTCGCCGGAATGCCGCCGCCGCGCAGCAGCTCCTCCGCCGCGCTCGGCACCATGCTGACGTGCACCACCGGCTCGTCCAGCGTCGCCAGCTCCAGCGCGTTCTCCACCAGCACCAGCTTCCCACCCCAGGCCAGCGTGCCGAACACCTCCGCGACGCTGACGTCGAAATTGATGGAGGTGGAGAAGAGCACCGACGAGCGCTCCTCGTCCGTCACGTTCTCCCGCAGCCAGTGCAGCAGGACGACGACGGAGGAGTGGCGGATCATCACCCCCTTGGGCCGGCCCGTGGACCCGGAGGTGAAGATGGCGTGCGACAGGTTCTCGGGGCCGACGCCGCTCTCCGGAGCGTTGGCCGATTCCGCCGCGATGGCGTCCGCCTCACTGTCGAGGAGCAGGGTCGCCGCGTCCTGCGGCAAGCGGTCCGCCAAGGTGGAGTCGGTGATGACCAGCGTGATCGCGGCGTCTTCGGCCATCCAGCCCAGCCGCTCGCGCGGGTACGCCGGGTCCAGCGGCACGTACGCGCCTCCGGCACCCAGCACCCCCAGCATCGCGGCGACCAGCTCCGGCGTGCGCGGCAGGCAGATGCCCACGCGCACCTCCGGCCCCACGCCGCGCCGGCGCAGCGCGTTGGCGATCCGGTTCGCCTGCCGCGCCAGCTGCGCGTACGTCAGCCGCTCGCCGCGCCAGGAGAGCGCGACGGCGTGCGGCGTCCGCGCCGCCTGGGCGTGGAACAGGTCGTGGACGCGGACACCCTCGGTGGGATACGGACGTCGGGTCGCGTTCCACTCCTCCACCACCCGCCGCCGCTCTGCCTCGGGAAGCAGCGGCAGCCGGTCCACCGGCTGGCGCTCGTCCGCCACCATCGCCTCCAGCGCGCGGCGCAGGTACGCCAAGTGGCGCTCGATGGTGTCCTGCTCGAACAGCGCCGTCGCATACACCACGCTCCCGACGATGCGGCCGTCCCGCTCGGCGAAGGCGAGCGACAGGTCGAACTTCGCCGTCGTTGGCGCGGCCGCCTGCGCCGGCGCGGCCGGCGCCGGGCGCGGGGCCGATTCCGGTGCCGCCAGGCCGGACAGCTCCAGCTCGCCCTCCGGCGCGTTCTGCCAGGTGAACATCACCTGGAACAGCGGGGTGTGCGACAGGCTCCGCGCCGGCTGCATGAGCTCCACCACCTGCTCGAACGGGATATCCTGGTGCTGCTGCGCACCCAGCGCCCGCGCCTTTACCCGCGCCAGCACGTCTGCCATGGTGGGAGAGCCGGAGAGGTCCACCCGCACCGCCAGCGTGTTGACGAAGAAGCCGATCAGCCCCTCGATCTCACTCCTCCCCCGGTTGGCCGTCGGCGTGCCGATCACCACGTCATCCTGCCCCGACAGGCGGGAGAGCACCGCCGCCCAGCCGGCCAGCAGCGTCATGAAGAGCGTGGTCCCGTGGCGCGCGCCCAGTGCCTTCAGCCCCGCCGTCAGCCCCTCGTCCAGCCCGATGCCGATCAACCCGCCGGCAAGGTTCTGCCGTGCCGGCCGCGCGTGGTCCGCCGGCAGCTCCAGCAGCTCGGGCGCGCCGGCCAGCGTTTCCCGCCAGTACGCCGCCTGCTCACGAAGGACCTCGCCCTCCACCCAGCGGCGCTGCCAGACCGCGTAGTCGGCGTACTGGATCGGCAGCGGGGCAAGCGGATCGGGATTCCCGTCGCGGAAGGCGGCGTAGAGCTCGTTCAGCTCACGGGTGAATACGCCCATGCTCCACCCGTCGGAGACGATGTGGTGCATGGTGATCAGCAGCACGTGGTCGTCGTCCGCCAGCTGGATCAAGCGCCCGCGGATGAGCGGACCGCGCGCCAGGTCGAACGGCGCCTCTGCCTCTTCCGCCATCACCCGCCGCAGCTCGGCCCCGGCCTGGGGATGGCCGCGGAGATCGTGCTCCACCAGGTGGAACGCGCTTTCCTCCACCGCAACAATCCGCTGCACCGGCGCGCCGTCCACCTCGGCGAACGTCGTGCGCAGCGCCTCGTGCCGCGCCACGACGCGGTCCAGCGCCCGCCGCAGCGCGGCACGGTCCAACTCGCCGCGCAGCCGCTGGCGCACGGGGATGTGGTACGCCGCGCCCGCACCCTCCAGCCGGTCGATGAACCAGAGCCGCTGCTGCGCGAAGGAGAGCGGGAGATCCGCCCCCCGCCCTACCGGCTCGATCGCCGGCAGCTCGGCGCGGGACGCCGCCTCCAGCCCGCGCGCGAAGTCCGCCAGCACGGGCCGGACGAAGATGTCGCCGATCCCGGCCTCCACGCCCAGCACCTGGC
>DASTVC010000142.1:0-8465 GCA_035759295.1 Longimicrobium sp.
GGAGTCGGGCGCGCCCGCGGCCACCGCCATCAGGTCGCGCAGCCAGAGCGCCAGCGCCCCCAGCGCGCCGCTGAACTCGCCGCGCGCGCCCGACGGCGCCACCGCGTTCGCCGCGGCGAAGCGGCCGGCCTCGCTCTCCGCCAGCGCGGCGGTCAGCAGGTCGCGTCCCATCTCCCGCAGCCGCTGCGCCGTCCCCGCGCCCCCCGCGCCGGGCGTAAGCCGCAGCGCGCGCCCGATCGCCCCCTCGCTGATGGAGGCCAGCGTCGCCGCCTCCGCGCGGTCCATCGACAGCTCCCGCACCAGGAACTCCGCCACGTCCTCCGCCGCCAGCCGCAGCAGCCGGATCGGCAGCACGCGCGAGCGGATGGTGGGGAGCAACGCGCCGGGGTTGGACGAGGTGAGGATGAGCGTGGTATCCGCCGGCGGCTCCTCCAGCAGCTTCAGAAAGGCGTTCGCGGCCTCGGGGCTGGACTCCTGCGGCACCATCGCCTCCGCGTCGCCAACGACGAACACCTTCCGCGAGCCCACGGAGGGGCGGAGCGAGGCCAGGCGCTGCAGGTTCTGGATGGTGCCCATGAAGTACGCGGGCGCCTTGTCGAACTGCGGCACGTGATGCGGGTTGGCGCGCCGAGCGGCCAGCTCCGCGCCGCGGGCCTCCTCCAGCTTGTCGCGCAGCTTTTCGGGCGTGGACGCGTCGGGGCGGGGAAGGGGGAAGAACCAGTGGACGTCGGGGTGCTCCAGCCGGTCGATCTGCCGGCAGGCGCGGCACTCTCCGCACGGCCCGTCGTCGCGCGGCTGCTCGCAGAGAACCAGCTGCGCCAGCCAGAGCGCCACGCGCTCCTTGCCGACGCCCGCGGGCCCGTGCACCAGGAGCGACTGCGACAGGTTGCCCGCGCGCGCCGCCGCGGCGAGCATCGCCAGCGCGTCCGCGTGGCCGTAGACGGGAGGGAGGGGCATGAACTGCAGGGAATAGGGAACAGGGAATAGGGAATAGCCTGCAACTGCACGCCCGGCTGGCTCTCAACCGCTCGCGCCTGATCCGTCCGCCGCGCAGGCCCCTGCCCACGCGAGCGGTTGAAGCCCCGTTCGGCGAGCGTAGCGAGCCGAGACGGGGCTTGTGGCCCTTCTAGCCGCGGGTTTCAACCCGTGGCGGCTCGGGGCCGCGGTGCAAACTTGCCCCCAACCCGTGATCGGCCGAATCCTACCGCCGCCCCCGCAGCCACCGCACCGGGTCCACCGCGCCGCCGCCGGGCTCGCGGATCTGGAACTCCAGGTGCGGACCCTCCGGCGACGTTTCGCCGCCCACCGTGCCGATGGTCTGCCCCTTGGTCACCTGCGCGCCGGGGCGCACGTGCACGTCCTTCAGGTACAGGTACAGCGAGTAGTAGCCGCCGCCGTGGCTGATCACCACCGTGGGGCCATACCCCTCGAACGGCGCCGCCATCTCCACCGTCCCCGCCTCGATCGCGCGCACCGGCGACCCCGCCGCCGCACCGATCCCCACGCCATTGTAGCGGATCGTGGTCCCGTTCGGCTGCGTGGCGCGGCCGAAGTTGTAGACCAGGCGCCCACCCACCGGCCAGTCCAGGTTCCCCACGTCCGCCGTCGTCATCGTCGACGCCGCCGGGCGGGGCGGCGCGGGGCGGGTGGCGCCCGGGGCCACGGGGGCGGCCGCCGCCGCGGCGGCGCGGGCCTCGGCCTCGCGGCGGCGGCGCTCCAGGTCCGCGAGCACCCCCGTAAGCCGGCGCTCGTCGCGGGCCAGCGTCTCCAGCCGCGCGTTCGTCCGCCGCTCCGTCGCCCGCAGGTCGCTGAGCGTCGCCGTGCGGCCCGTACGCAGCTCCTGCAGCGTGGCGTTCTCCTGCGCGCGCTCGCTGCGCAGGTACTGGATGTCGTTGAAGCTGCGCCGCAGCTCGCGCTCGCGGTTCTCCAGCTCGCGCGCCAGCTCGTCCACTTCCGCCACCAGCGCCCGGTCCCGCCGCGCCACGATGTACAGGTACTTGTAGCGGTTCAGCAGGTCGCTGAACGACTGGGACGAGAGCAGCACCTGCGCCGAGTGCAGCGGGCCGCGCTTGTAGATTCCGCGCAGCCGCGTGTGCAGCATCCGCCGCTTCTGCACCAGCTCCGCCTGGGTCTCCGCCATCTCCTGCGTGGTCTCGTCGATCTTTCTCGACGTTTCCTCCATCTGCAGGTTGATCTCGGCCAGCAGCGACGCCGACACCTGCTGCTGGCGCTGGATGTTGCGGATCTCCGCCGACACGTCGCCCACGCGGCTGCGGATGCGCGAAAGCTCGCCGCGCAGCTGCGTGCGCTCGCGGCGAATCTCCTGCAGCCGGCGCTGGCTCTCCGTCAGCGTCGGCGTCTGCTGCGCGCGGGAGATCAGCGGCAGCGCCACGGCGGCCAGCAGCAGCGCGAACCCCGCGCGGCGGATGCGGCGGTCCATCCGCCTACACCTGCCCCAGGTGGCGGCGCACCGCCACCGCGCTGGAGATCAGCCCGAAGCCCGTCCCCGCCAGCACCGTCAGCACAATCCACTCGCTGGGAAGCCACTCCACCTGGAACATGGTGCTCCCCAGCACCCGGTACGTTCCCCACGTCAGCACCGCGGCCAGCAGGCCGCCCAGGAGGCCGCTCATCAGCCCCTCCAGCAGGAAGGGGCTCTGGACAAAGCCGTCCGTGGCCCCCACGAGGCGCATGATGCCGATCTCCTCGCGCCGCGCGAACACGGTAATGCGCACCGCCGTCGCGATCACGATGGCCGCCACCAGCGCGAACGCGCCGCCGATCACCATCGCCACCCCCGCGGCAATGCGGCGGATGGTGTAGATGGTGTTCAGCCAGTCGCGCCCGTAGCGCACGTCCTCCACGAACGGGTATGCCTGGATGCGCTTGGCCACCCGCTCCACCGCCACCGGGCTGCGGCTCCCCGCCTTCAGGCTCACCTCGAACGACGCGGGGAGCGGGTTGGTGTCCAGGTCGCTGAACACCTCCTTGAACTCCTCCATCTCCGCCATCGCCGTCGCCAGCGCCTCGGTCTTGTTCACGTAGCGCAGGGAGGCAACCTGCGGCAGCGCCCTGACTTCCGCCTGCGCCGCCTCCACCTGCGCCGGCGTGGCCTCGTCGGTGAGGTACGCGACGATCTCCACCTTCTCCTCCACCTTTTCGATGGCGCGGCGGATGTTGAAGGCGGTCAGGCCGAAGAGTCCGATGACGAACAGCGCGAAGGCGATGGCGATCACCGAGAGCGCGGCCAGCAGCGGCGTGCGGCGGAAGGCGGCGAAGGCCTCGCGAAGGGCGTACGGCATCAGCCCCTCCCCGCCTCGGCGGTCGCCGCCGCCGAATCGTAGACCACCGCGCCCTGCGCCAGCTCCACGACGCGGTACTCGGGATGCGCGCGCACCAGGGCCAGATCGTGCGTCGCCATCAGCACCGTCATCCCCATGGAGTTGATCTCGCGGAACAGCTCGAACACGCCTTTGGCCGCCCACTCGTCCAGGTTCCCCGTGGGCTCGTCCGCCAGCAGCACCAGCGGCTCGTTGGCCAGCGCACGCGCCACGGCCACGCGCTGGCGCTCGCCGCCCGACAGCTCGTCCGGGTATGCGCGCGCCTTGTGCGAGAGCCCCACCTGCGTAAGCAGCTTGTTCACGCGCGGGGTGATGGCCGTCCGCTTCGTCCCCGTCACCTCCAGCGCGAACGCCACGTTCTCCTCCGCGGTACGGTCGCGAAGGAGGCGGAAGTCCTGGAAGACGACGCCCAGCTTGCGGCGCAGCTGCGGGATGTCGCGGCGCCGCATGAGCTTGGACGAAAAGCCGGAGACCCGCACCTCACCCGCGGAGGGGAGGTCGGCCATCTGGATCAGGCGCAGGATGGTGCTCTTGCCCGCGCCCGAGTGGCCGGTCAGGAACACCAGCTCACCCTTGTTGACGTTCAGCGTAACGTCCCGGAGTGCCGTGCCGGAGCGCGGATACTCCTTGTATACCGAAGTAAGCCTGATCACGCGAGAAACTTCCGCGGGAAGGAAGAGCGCAAAGCCGGAATTCGGAAGAATTTAGTCCGCGGCGCCCGGCCTGTCAAAGCGCTCGGCCAGCCGTACGGCCAGCAGCATGGCTTCCTTCATCGACGAAGGATCGGCCAGCCCCTGTCCGGCGATGTCCAGCGCCGTCCCGTGGTCCGGCGAGGTGCGGGGAAAGGGGAGCCCCAGCGTCACGTTGACCCCCGCGCCGAACGCCGCCGTCTTGAACGCCGCCATCCCCACGTCGTGGTACGGCGCCACCACCGCGTCGAACTCCCCCCGCACCGCGCGGGTAAAGACGGTGTCCGCCGGGATCGGCCCTTTCGCGTCGATGCCGGCCTCCGCCAGCGACCGCAGCGCCGGCTGGACGATGCGCGCCTCCTCGTCCCCGAACAGCCCGCCGTCCGACGCGTGCGGATTCACCGCGCACATGGCGATGCGAGGCGCCGCGATCCCCCACAGCCGCCGCAGCCCCTCCGCCGTCAGCGTCGCCTGGCGGACGAGCAAATCCGCCGTCAGCGCCGCCGGCACGTCGCGCAGCGCCAGGTGCGTCGTCGCCAGGACGACGCGGAGCGCGCCGCCCAGCGCCGTGCGCTCCGCCGCCATCATCATCACCACGTCCGCCGCGCCCGCCAGCTCGCCCAGCATCTCCGTGTGGCCGGGGTAATGCCAGCCGCCGGCGCGAAAGGCGTTCTTCTCGATCGGCGCGGTGACGATGGCGTCCACCTCCCCCGCCAGCGCCATCTCCGTCGCGCGGCGGATGGCCTCCCCCGCGATGCGCCCGGCTGCCGCGGCGCCGTCCTCCGCCGCCCACGCGCCCACGGACACGTCCGCCGTCCCCGGACGCAGTAGCGCGTCCGGGCCCACGAGCACCCACTCCGCCGCGCCCGCGACCTCCGCGTCCGCCAGCGCCCCTGCCGTCACCTCCGGCCCGATCCCGCGCGGGTCGCCCAGCGTGATCGCGATTCGGGGCCGGCGAGCGGAGTCGGTCACGGGCATCCTGCGGTTCGGGTCGATGGATACGGACGGGCGATGCGGATGATGGGCCGATGCGGTCGCGGCGGCAAGGCGTTACGTGCAGTCCCAATAGAAGATGACGGAGGAGAAGTCGCGGGCCAGCAGGTCGTTGTGGCGGATCAGGAACACCGCCTCGCCGACGTCGCCCCAGATGAGGTTGCCGTCCGACGTCAGCCGCAGCAGCGTGCGGTCGTAGTCATCGAACCGGCCGGGCCCGCGAAAGTCGTCCTGCGTAAAGACCGGATGACCTCCCACGTGGTGCCGTCGCGACCGACCGTCGTCGTCATTCCACAGCAGGTCGTCGATCTCCTCGAACCCCGGCCGCCGGTACTGGCCCTCCAGGCGCTCATGGATGCGCCAGTCGTGCGGGTCGGGCTCGTGCACGGCTGGAAGGTCCACCAGGGACAATCCGGTTTCACGGACCTTCCCTCGTTCCCACGGGTTCAGCTCGTCATCGGTGCTCGCCGGCTGCGGACGCAGACTGCCGCCCACCAGTGCGCCGGGCCGCCAGAGCACCCGGGCGCTGCCGCGCGCCGGATCGTCGAAATCCGCGCCGAACACATCGCCGCGCCCTATGAAGAACTGCAGCAGCCCGGCTTCAGGAAAATCGGGGAGCGGGTCCAGCTCCGCGAAATCCACCTGCGCGACGAACTCCAGCGGACCGCCTTCCGAGTCGGCCGGCCAGGCCTCGTCGTCCGCCAGCCAGACGGGCCCGCCGATCCGCGTCCCTTGCGCCCTGACCGGCCGATCGGGAGCCGGCACCAGCTCCGCCGCCGGCAGCGCCAGCGAGGCGAACCACGCCTTGAACTCGTCGATCTGCGCCCGCGTCATCGGCGGCCCGTCAGGATTTCTGGCCTCGAACTCTCTTCGCCACTCCTGGTTTGCTGCCGGGGCCACGGGCCGCAGGCGCCGTCTCCCGATCCATTCGCCGATCTCGCGGCGAAACCCGAGCACCATGAACACCACGAGAATGGGGATGAAGATGTAGAGGTTCACGGTCGGATGCGGAGGGGTTCGCGGAGGAACGGCGGTTGTGGATCGGGGATGATGCGGATTCACGCGAGGGCGTGCAATGCTGAATCCCGCCGGTCTCTCCCTGGCGGTTGAAACCGTGGCCGGAACTCCGATAAATCCGCCTGCGCGGATTGCCCTTATCGAAAACGGCGCTTCCCGTGGTCACGGGAAGCGCCGCAATAACCCGGATTCTGTGCTCTAGCTCTCGGTGCCGGCGATCGTCTCCAGATCCTCGGTGCGCTGGTAGAGCGGGTTGAATACGGTGAGTCCCTTCTCCCGCGCCGCGGCGGCCAGGCCCTTGTCCGCCGTGACGAAGATGAGCGGGGCCCCCGACTGCTGCTGCGCCACCAATGCCAGCGCCGTAGCCAGGTGAATGGCGTCCGCCGCGCCGATGCTGTACTCCGGATGTGCCCGCAGAAGGTTGGCGGCGGCTTCGATCTCCTCGTCCGTGACGGGAATGATGGTGAACGTGGGCAGGCTCAGGTCGCGCCGGAACGCGTCGACGACCCGGGAGTGATTTCGATAGTAATACGCCTCGTGCGGTGCCTGCGCCCGCGCGTACTTGCCCAAGGCCGAAATCACCTCCGGCTCGATCAAGCTGGAGACAACGAAGCCGCCCCAGCGATTGAAGCGGCCCGTGATCGTCTGCATCCTTCGCGTGCTCTCACCTTCCGGTATGTAGCGCTTCGCGAGCGCGCATGCATCAAGAAAGAGGGGCATGCGTGGCGTGACCGGTAGAGGGCTGGAGACGGAACAGGCTCCTCAAAGCGCTGACAATTCTTTGCCGGGGGCTACGGCGGAAGTGGCCAGGCGGATCGCACATCGCATCCGGAATCTCGTTGAGCGTTCCTTCCCCCGTACCGACACGAATGTTGTAGCCGGCAGCCCTCATCCGCTGAACCCATTCGGGTTCCGGGCGCGGTGCTTCAGACATGCGACACCCTCCGTCGAAGGTCCGTATTTCACTTCCACCGCAACGTTAGCACCCGGACCGCGCGCATGTCAAGAGTGAGCGGTTTTAGAGACAAGGTGGTCAGAGTGAACGTTTCCCGACGCAGAACGACCCTTCTTCGCGGGATCGCGAAGATGGGTCGCTGGTTACGCAGGTACCATCCGCCGTTCAGAACGGCTCGTCGCGCAGCTTTTCGTCCTTGAGCACGCGGTACAGGTCCCGCGCGGCCTTTTTCGAAACGCTCTTTCCCGGCAGCTCCAGCAGTTCCACCTCCAGCAGGCGCGACGGGTACTTCACCGCGATCCGCTTTCCGGCCGCCACCGCGTCGCTCGCCTTCGCGCGCTTGCCGTCGAGGGTGACGGCGCCGGATTCGCACGCCGCCTTGGCCTCGCTGCGGCTCTTGGTCAGGCAGAGCCGGTGCAGCAGAACGTCCACCCGCAGCGGCTCGGCGGCCGGTGCGCTCACAGGGTGACGGAGACGTACATGTCGCGGCGCAGCTCCTCCAGCAGGCGCTGCATCAGCCGCTGCTCGCGCATCATCTCGCGGATGCGGTCGCGCTGGTCGTCTACCGTGTACTCGCCGCTGGCCTGCCGCCCCGTCACCCGCACCACGCCGAACGCCGGCGTGGGGCCGCCCTCGATGGTGATGGGCCCCGCCACCGTCCCCGCCTGCGCGCCTTCGAGCGCCGTCTGGTAGGTGGGCGGCAGCTGGTCGATGGGCACGTTCTGCTGAAAGCGCAGCGCGTCGGGGGTGTTGTAGCGCGCGGCCAGCTCCTGCGTCTGCGCGCCGCCGCGGATGGCCGTGGCCACCGAGTCCGCCCGCTGCCGCGCCCGCTCGATGTCGGCCTGCGTGATGTCGGGGCGGATGAGGATGTGGCGCGCCTGGCGCTCCGGCCCGCGCACCTTTTCCAGCTTGATCACGTGGAAGCCGAACTCCGTCTCCACGATGCCGCTGGTCTGCCCGGGCCGCATGCCAAACACCACCTGGTCGAACTCGCGCACCATCTGCCCCTGGCGGAACCATCCCAGGTCGCCGCCGCGGTCCTTGGTGCCGTCCATGCTGTAGCGGCGGGCCAGCACCTCGAACTCCGCGCCCTGGCCCAGCTCGGTGAGCACCTGCGCCGCCGTGCGCAGCGCCGCCGCCCGCGCCGAGTCGCTGGGCAGGGGCCGCAGCAGCACCTGCTGGAACGAGATGTTGGCCGGACGCGTGCCGAAGCGGGCGCGGTTGGCCTCGAAGAAGGTGGCGATCTCCGCGTCAGACACCGCCGGCGGCGCCATCTCGGCCATGCGCTTGCGCACGAAGCGCTGCACCAGCGTCTGGTCGGCGAACTGCCGCTGCAGCTCCCTGCGGTACCCCTCGGGCGTACGCCCGGCCTCCGTGAGCGCCTGGTTGTACGCCGCCTCGGACCCGAACCGCTCGCGCACCTGGCGAATCTGGTCTTCCACCGCCAGGTCCACCTCGGCCTCGCTCACC